>JASHRB010000434.1 GCA_030037575.1 Candidatus Sulfotelmatobacter sp.
AGATGTGCGCTTCGGCAAAGTCAGTTGAGCGATTTGCGCCCAGCAAGGTGGGCGGAACGCGCGGGATCACGCTTGCCGAGGGTCGAAGCGTTTTCCCGACGAGCAGATTCCGGCACTATGGCGCAGGGATCTGAACGTTGGAGACGATGTTCGAGTAACCACTTTCTTCGTTACTGGAATTTACGGCGGTGGTGGCGTAGCAATAGGACGTGCCGTCGGTGACCACCGAATCGGTATACAAGGTGCTCGTGTTTAGCGCCGTGTTGATCTGGGAGAAGGACCCGCACGCGGTGGTGTAGACCGCACGATAAATGTTATAGCCGGAAATGTCCGGCGAGGTGCTGGCCGTCCACGACAGATTTACCGAGTAGGTGGGCGCCGCCGTGCCCGTACCGGTCGACGTCGCGGTCGTCGTAGAAGTCTGGGCATTGCTCGTGAAGCTCAGGGTAGCAGTGGCCGCTCCGGTAGTCTGCGGAGTGAAGGTCACGGTAAAGGCCGCACTCTGACCCGCCGGGAGTGTCACCGGCAGCGAGAGTCCGCTGACGCTGAACAATGAGTTGTTCGAACTCGCCGCCGTGAGCGTAACGCTTGCCCCGCTGGCTGTCACGCTTCCTGATACTGTCCCGCTGGTTCCGACGACCACGCTGCCAATAGCAAGAGTGGTTGGAGTAACGGTAAGCTGCCCGGCAGCCGCCGTGCCGGTTCCGGATGCCGGGATGGCCAGGGTTGGATTGGAAGCATTGGAGGTGAGCGTGAGGCTGCCACTGGCGCTGCCGGCGGACGCGGGAGTGAAGGTGACGCCGAACGTCGTCGTCTGCCCAGCGGTCAGAGTGAGCGGAGTCGTGATGCCGCTGAGGTTGAATCCGCTGCCGCTGACCGCGGCCTGCGAAATGGTGAGGTTGGAACCGCCGGTGTTGGTGAGCGTCACGGTGAGCGACTGATTGTCGCCCACCGTGACGCTGCCAAAGCTGAGACTGGTGGGATTCGACCCCAGCGTGCCCGGGGTGACTCCGGTGCCGGACAACGGGATGGCGAGAGTCGGATCGGATGCGTTCGAGGTAAGGGTTAAGCTGCCACTGGCGCTGCCGGCGGACGCGGGAGTGAAGGTGACGCTGAACGTCGTCGTCTGCCCAGCGGTCAGAGTGAGCGGAGTCGTGATGCCGCTGATGCTGAATCCGCTGCCGCTGACCGCAGTCTGCGAGATATCAACACTCGATGCGCCGGTATTGGTTAGCGTCACGGTTTGCGACTGCTGGGCTCCAACGGTTACGCTGCCGAAGGCTTCGCTGGTCGAATTGGGCGTGAGTTGTCCATCGGCCACCGCCGTTCCCGTTCCCGTGAGTGAAAAGTCCGTCACTGGATTCGACGCATCGCTGGTAACGGCAAGTGTGGCATCGAAGGTTCCTGCCGCATTAGGCGCGAACTCGACTCCGATCGTGGTGTTCTGGCCTGCGGCGAGGGTGACAGGCAGAGTGGGTGAGGTCAGGAGAAAGGTCTGACTCGAAATCGCGGCGCTGCTAATAGTGATCGACGCGCTTCCGCTGTTGGTCGCGGTAAACGTTTTTGTCCGGTTGCTGCCCGCCGGGACGCTGCCGAAATCAATGCTGGAAACTCCAAACGCCAGACCGTTAGAAGTCGACTTGCTGGAAGTAGACGTCTGCTGGCTGGAACCGCCAGCACTCAATCCTTGGCAGCCAACGAAGAAAGTGAGACCCAGAAGCAGGAAGAGTAAGCCAACCGATGTTCGAAGACCCCGCTCGGAATTTTCGCGTCTGGGGGGGTGCCGCATTTGTCAGCCATGGAACCACATCCTCAAGTTCCAGACTGCGTGGACCGGGGGACGGTTCATTTAGCAGTCTGCAGCTCCCTGTGTCATTTACGTAGATTTCGAAGGTGTTTGCGCGCAACCGCCAAGTGGCCAATGCGGAAGAAGTACTTAAGGACACATGCACGAGGATTCCATAGCGAGAGGTTCATGACACTTCGGTCAAAGCGGGTGGCTCAGAGTGGTGATATTTATGGCTTTGACACTGGCTCGCCAGAAACGATTGCACCTGGCCTTTACACCTACGCATGCCAGTTGGCTCA
Source organism: Candidatus Sulfotelmatobacter sp. (assembly GCA_030037575.1). Taxonomy (GTDB): domain Bacteria; phylum Acidobacteriota; class Terriglobia; order Terriglobales; family Acidobacteriaceae; genus Sulfotelmatobacter. The sequence continues at coordinate 2,089 of JASHRB010000434.1, forward strand.
ATCAACTCGAAATCTGGTTCGGCATTCTGACGCGCAAGGTGGTGCGCCGCGGCCTGTTCGCTTCCCGCCAGGAACTGGTGACGAAGATTATGAGTTTCATCGCATCCTACAACCAAGCGGCGCGGCCGTTCGCCTGGACCTACACGGGCAGCCCATTGGCGGCCTAATAAGTCAACTTATTTATATAACGCAACGCTAGGCTCCCCGAAGCCCGCGACCGCGAGCGGCCTTGGAAGCGCTCGGCGCCCGATCTAAGCGAGTGGGCATGGGCCTGGTCGCGGTCCGGTCGGTTGTCGACGAACCACTCCATGCGCCGCTTGAAAGAGATGATTATTTGGCCGGCGCCAGTATTGCGTCCAGTCGATCGGGTGTTGCCTCGACTCTTTCCAGGTGCGGATAGCGCATGCCGTCGTGGTAGTCCAAAGAGACGGTGACAAAATCGTCGCCACGCTTAAGCAAAAGTCTGATCGGCTCGTTGTTTGTCTCCGCGGCCAGGATGCTTTCTTTTAGCCCTGCCGCAGTGTACTTCTGACCGTTGACCGCCAGCAGTTGCATATCCGGCGTGATTCCGGCCTTAAAGGCCGGACTGCTCCACCAAACATCACTAAGCCGGCCACGTGCGTCAGGGCTGTCTTCCGCCTTTAGCGAGAAGCCGAGGGAAGTGGCAAAGCTCGCTCCGCGATAGCTCCCTGCCTTTTTCAGCCACTCCGGTTCGTCGTCGTTATACACCAGCCGATATCCGCCCTGCGTGATCCCGTTCTCCGGAACGCCGGGGTTGATTTGGTAAACCCGCGTATGGAAAAATTCCGCCCAATCGTAGGGCTGCACGCTATTCAAAGTTTTCACCAGGTCATCCAACGTGTATGTAACGGTAACGTAGCTTCCATTGTTGATTCCGAAAAAGAGCTTCGCGAAATCGTCAAGAGATTTCCGCCCTGCGCTCAGTTCGCGGACCTTGGTGTCGGCGTCAAGCCAGATAAGGTCTGACTCTGGGTAATAATCGTAAGAGCGTTGCCAGCTAGGCCATTCCTCAGGCGCGGTGCCGTGCGACGTAGCAATGGGCTGGCTGGTAGTGTCTTGCAAAGAACGCCAGGTGCGTCCCGGGCTGATTTCGAAGTTGGCGGCGATTTGCGCGAATATGTCGCGGGCCTGTTCGGGAGTGCGCATTCCGGAGCGCGCGGTGAGGACGTTGCCGTAATAATCGGTCAAGCCTTCGTAAACCCATAGCAGATCGTTGCGCATGGGCACGTTGAAGTTGGGTGTCCACAGGTCGGCCGGCCGGCGGAACTTGCCGTTCCATGAATGGGTGTATTCGTGCGGCAGTAGCGCCCGGCCCGCAACCCCTGCGCCCCAATCGGTAAAGTAATTGGCATGAGCACCGTCCTCACTCGATTGGTGGTGCTCCAAGCCTTTGCCGCTTACGATATCGCTGACCGAAAAGAGAAAATCATAATGATCGTAATGGTGCGAATGGAATAGCTTCTGCGCCTCGATCGCCAGATTCCTGTGATATTGCAATTCTTCCGGAGTGATCTCAAGATCGGCGGGTTTGTCGGAAAAGACATCAAGAAACACAGGGTTGTCCGGCGTGTTGGACAGGTCTACACGCTTAAAGTTGACGCCCGCATAGAGGGGTGCGTCGACCAGCGTATTTAGCGTCGTTTCTTGGAAGTAAACCAGGTTGCCGTTCTGCGATTTCACCTCCAGCGCGCAAGCAAATTTCCATCCCTCCGGCAAACGTATCGCAGTTTCGAATTGGATATCCCGTGAGAAATATCCCGCCGGATAGAGAAGCACGCTGTTCCAAGTGACGTCGGCAAACTTCGAGGAAATACGTCCTCGTTTTGGATCCTGCGGGGCTAGGAACTGGAAGTCTATATCGAGCGTCGCTGTGTCTTGCGGCGCCTCGACGTGAAAAGCGTACATGTTCACCGGGTCGCGCACCCACCGGACGGGTTGGCCATTCGCCCTGAGCACAAGACCGGCAAGTTCTCCTATCGAGTTCGATGGGGAGTGCGTTCCGGGGAGCCACTCAGGGTAGAGCAGTGTAATTTTGCGACCCTTTAATGGGATCGTCTCATGCACGGTCAGTAGGCGATCTGGGATGTGGGTGATATCGACAACAAGCGAAATCGCCCCGGCGGGATAGGGGGTGTCTGCCGGCGCCACAATCGCTGGCGGCAGCGGCGTGGGTTGCGGGCCCGGCGAATTCTGAGCCAGCGCCGCTGCGGCGAAAGCAAGCCATACAACCGCGACAACGGGCGCAAATTTTTTACCATGAAAAAAGGAAAATGGCATGCAGATCTCTCCCAGGCGGACTTTCCCGACGCGACATCGCGAGACAGTTTGGCCGATCGCTCGAGCAGAATCCTACGTGTGCAAAACGACCAAGTCAATGAAAGCGGGGGTACTGGGTCAGTTGACCCAGTACCAAAGCGGGGAGTTTTCCTCGCTCGAATGCTGGGATGGCATCTTCTTTAATATTTTACAATTTGCCCACCTGCTGGCGCATCCGGACCTGAGCCGTTCGCGCCGGTTTGCTTCCCGCGATAAGAGTGCCAGCAAGACGCGAGAGGAGCGACGGAATGGGGCAGATTTTCAAGCGCAAGCCGTGCGGGCAACTTCTGCAATGGGCAACACTCTCTTTGCCC
>JASHRB010000435.1 GCA_030037575.1 Candidatus Sulfotelmatobacter sp.
CTTCTGGCGCATCCCTGCTCGGTGAATTCTGTCAAACTACAGATAGGCAGAAGCGAGAGCCCGCCGGCAATCATGGAAATCGTCGCATCCAAATCGACGCGCCGCAGTACTCGGTTGCGTGTACAGATCCCAGTTACCGTTAGCAGCCTCGATCGCCGCCACGCCTTTGTGGCCGAATGCGTCGCTATCATTGTCAGTCCCCAGGGCGCGGGATTGCAGGCTGCGCAGGCGCTTCCGCTTGAAACGCCGATCATGCTCAACGGCCTGCCCGGCGGAGCAAGCGCTTCCGGCCGCGTGGCCAGCTCTTTGCCGCTCGGTAGCGACGGCAAGCACTTCCTCATCGGAATATCACTCTACAATCCGGGCAATGTCTGGGGAATCGCCCATCCGCCCGAAGATTGGGAGGGCGCGTCATCGGCAGCAGCAGTTCCCGCGGCAGCAGCTCCGGCGAACGGTTCAGCCCCCCAGGTCCCGAATCATAAAAATGTTTGGCCCTATAACATCTTCTCCGGCCATACCGAGGCCCATCCCGGGCGCAAATGAGGTCACTAACTGGTACCACCTCGCCGGTTACCCCATTTGTCTTTCCCGACTCGTGTTTCGTTCTTTCGTAATCTCGCCTGCGCTTGACCGAAGTGTCATACTGCTGATCACATGTCGGCAAGCCCAGATCCCGCCGTTTCGGTTCCATCCCCGGTCAAACCTGATCGGATGAAGGAGAAACACCGTCCCTTCCGCGTCAAGCTGCGCGGATCGGTGCTTACCATCGTTCGCCTGCCCAATCAGCGCCAGTTGCGCGGCAAGCTACATCAGCTTTCCGTAACCGGCGGCCTCATGAACCTCGACAAGCCGATCGACGAGAAGCTCAAAGTCGAACTGATCTTCCAGGTCGGTGACGCCACCGTCCGCGAAACCGTCGAGATGCTTTTTCCCATGTGGGCTACCCAGGGATGGCTTCAACCCTTCCGCTTTATCGAACTGCCCGAAACCAGCAAGAGCGCCATCGAAAAAAATCTGCAAGCCTTCGTGCAAGCGCCGCCGAGTCCGGCTTCGTAGTCGCCATCAAACCTGCGCAGCCCGGCCCTCGCTGGTGGCCCGTTCGAAAACTGCGCGCAGAGTGGCTCGCGCAATTTCCCCGGCCAAACTGAGCCCCAGGCAGTACCATATGCCAAAGCACACTCACCATGCCGGATCACATCTCTCGTAAATTGATCCTGTGGGAAGTCGATACGCAAGCCGACTTCATGCTGCCCGGAGGCAAGCTCTACGTGCCCGGGGCCGAGAAACTTCTGCCCAACATTCGCCGCCTTACCGACCTGGCGCGCCAAGGTCGCATCTTCCTGGTTTCGCACGGCTGTTATCACCCCCCCGCCGACCCAGAATTCAAGCTCTTTCCGCCGCACTGCGTCAAAGGCACGCCCGGCGCTTCCTACGTCCCCGAAGCGCTCACCGGCAAGGTCGCCGTCATTCCCAATGAAGCGCAAGCTGCGCTGCCCAACGACATTTTTCATTACCAGCAAATCCTGCTGGAAAAACAAACGCTCGACATCTTCGAAAGCCGCCACGCGGAAGAGCTGCTCAATCGCCTCCCTCGCGACTCCAACTTTCTCATTTTCGGAGTGGTCACCGAATATTGCGTTCGCCTTGCCGCCCGCGGACTGCTTGAACGCGGCCGCGCGGTCTTTATCGTGCACGACGCAATTGAAACGCTGAAGCCGGAAGAGGGGGCGCGGGCCATGGCTGAATTGCAGCAACTCGGCGCGAAATTCCTCAGCACCGATGCCGCCCTCGCCCTGGCCGATGCTCAATCTGCGGACCAACCTCACCCGCGCCAACCACTCGCCAAGCTTTGACTTGCTGGGCTCCCGCTATCCCCGCTCAAATGCATGTTTCTTTTCGATCTCCTCCAGGGCGGCGCGCGCCGCGCTCACGAACCTTTCGCCCTGGTTCATCAGCCCGGCGGTGGCTTGGGCAAACTGGCCCTCCATCCGCACCAGGCGATTTGCGGCCACCAGTCGGCTGGTCACTTCCAGCACATGGGCCGGCGTCGTCTCCAAATATTGCGCTTCGGTCGGATCGCCCACCCAGACGCGGGTTTCCCCATCCTTCTCGCACCGGTCGCCAGAGGATGGGGAATTTGCTTTGGTCTCCCAATAAACCTTCCGCTCCATCATCTCCGCGATGGTACCGTCCTCTGCCTTCCCAAACACCCACTTCTGCCGCTTGAAATCGTAGTGCCGGCTCGAAAACGCCACCGGCAACAGCTTCCCCGATTTCACAAACTCAATCTGCTTCCGGTCAACTTGCGTGCGCAAGGCGTTGATTACCGGCGCTTCGGCATCTTTCGGTTCGAGCGACGGCAGGACTTGGCGCACCGTCGCGGAAAGATTCACCGCCACCAGCGCATGCAATCCCCCCGAATCCTCGACGCGAATATCGCCGTGCAGCACCCAGAAATCGGCGCCGGAGGCCGAAGGGTGAAACGGCCACTCCAACGTCATCGTGAGCGGCAACCCGGCGAGCGTCGTCCAGATTTTCGTCGCTCTCTCAGACATCAGCCCGTCCCATAAATTTCGCCGTTTTTGCTGCGCAACTTATTTCTTCTTGCTGACCTTGGCGCCCACGCGCAATAGCTTTCTTACCGTTCCGGTGGGAAGACGCTTCATCTGGTCGTGCAGTTCGGTTACCGCATCGAAAAATCCGGCCATGGCCGCGATACGCTCACGGGTAAACTCAGCCCCCGGTTCCTTGGGGTCCAATTCTTCCAGACTTCTCTTCAACATCTCCCGCGTGGGATCAATTTCTCTCCGCTTTCGCTGCTCGACCACCAGGCGGAACATCTCCCAGACGTCCTTCATCGACTCATAATGCTCGCGCCGGTCGCCCAGCACGTGCACGGCACGCACGATTCCCCAGGTTTCGAGTTCGCGAATTGAAGTGCTCACATTGGACCGGGCAACGCTGAGCGTTCCCGCAATTTCTTCCGCGGGCAGAGCGCGCGGCGACAAGTACAACAGCGCGTGGATCTGCGCCACCGTGCGATTGATTCCCCAGCGGGTGCCCATCTCACCCCAGTGGAGAATGTACTGCTTCTGGATGCCGGTCAGATTCGCCATGTATTTCAGTAACAACAGAATTTACAGAATGAACAGGTCGGTGTCAATTGGGGCGTGCGCCGGGCCTTGAGTTGGCGCCCAGATTTCCGGAAAGGGCCGCGCCGTTGCCAGCTGCGTCGAGGGACTTCTACAATCCCTACGCCATGCGCGCCAAAGGTATTGCCGAATTGCTCGAGCCTTTTCTGGGCGAAGAAGGGCGCGAACATCTCCAAGGAGAAGATCTCGATCATATATCGATGTATATGGATATATTGCTTCGATGGAGCGCCCGAGTGAATCTCACGGCGATTCGTGATCGGGACGAGATCGTGACCCGCCACTTCGGTGAGTCGCTTTTCTTGGCTCGCCATCTTTTCCCCGGAGTCGACCGTGAACCACAACCTCGCGACCGTCTGCCCGCCTCGAGACCGGGCGAGACCGGGCGCACGGCTGGCCGGCTTGCCGACCTCGGCTCCGGTGCTGGGTTCCCCGGAATTCCCATCAAGATGTGGGTGCCCAACCTGTCTGTCACGCTCATCGAAGCGAATCACAAAAAGGCAACTTTTCTTCGCGAGATCGTCAGAAATCTGCGACTGCCGGACATCCAAGTCGAGAACGCACGAGGCGAAACCCTCGAGCCAGCGGCCTTCGATGTTATCACCCTCCGCGCCGTGGAACGCTTCGGCCAGGCACTGGCCGTTGCGCATCGCCTGGTCCGGCCGAACGGGCGAGTGGCGCTAATGATTTCCTCACGCCAGGTGGCGGCAGCTCGTTCGAGTCCCGCAAACTTCAGCTGGAACTACCCCGAGCCCATTCCTCGATCCAACTCGCGCCTTGTGTTGATCGGCACGCGTGAACCATAGCGATCAACAGGTGGGACAAAAGTGCTATCGAGCCCAATGATTCATCGCAAAGGCTTCTTCGCTTTCGCCTCCGAATGGCAAAAAGTGGTAACTAATCGCGTATTTGATCGGAGAGGCTTGCATTTCTTCTATTTTTATGTTCATTCCGGCATCTTGGGGAGGAGCACAGGACGCTAGGCTCTCATGAGGGGGGCGACGGCGCGAGTGTTCCAGTTGGAACATCTATGTTCTGCAGGTGAATCAGTTTCTCGAGCACAGCAAGAAATCGTCGAATGTTCCAATTGGAACACTTTCAAGCTAGAGGCCGACCAGTGAATCTGGTTTTTCGGTCCGCGTGTTTCAGGCTGGGCTCGAAGGAATGTTCATACTGGAGCGGCGAACCGGTTTTGCACACAGATTCTGACCATCCACAGCAGTTCCAGATTGCAATCAAATTCAAAAGCAAATTATTCTCGACAGGTTCTCCGCTCCTCGACCATCTATGGGACGTGTCATTGCTGTTGCCAACCAGAAGGGTGGCGTGGGAAAAACCACGACCGCCATCAATCTGGCCGCCTCTTTCGCTGCCGCCGAAGTCAACACGCTGTTGATTGACTCGGATCCGCAGTCGAACGCTTCGAGTGGACTTGGTCTGGCAAAAATTCCTGACCGGCTCTCGAGCTACCATTTGCTGATGGGAGCTGCTACTGCCGAGGAGGCTCTGGTTACCACTGATCTTGAGCAGCTTTGGCTGATCCCGTCGCACAAGAACTTGATTGGGGCCAATCTTGAATTGGTCGATGCGGAACGGCGTGAACATCGTCTGCGCGATGCCCTGGCTCCGCTGCGGGATCGCTTTCAGTACATCGTGCTCGATTGTCCGCCGGCGCTGGATTTGCTAACCCTCAATGCACTGGTCGCGGCAGATTCGGTTTTGATTCCGATGCAGGCGGAGTATTTCGCGCTGGAAGGCATCAGCGAGCTTCTCGATACGGTGGAGCGCATTCGCTATGCGCTCAATCCCGGGCTCGAAATTGAAGGCGTGGTGCTGACTATGCTCGATGAGCGCACGAACCTGGCGCAGCAAGTGATGGCCGAGTTGAAGAAGTTTTTCGGCGAAAGGCTCTGCGCCACGACCATACCGCGGAACATTCGCCTGGCGGAAGCGCCAAGCCATGGCAAGGCAGCTCTCGCCTACGATCCCAGATCGAGAGGCGCGGAAAGCTACATTCGGCTGGCGAAGGAAATCATAGACAAGCACTTGGCTGCGACCGGCGCCGCTCCTTCGGCGATCAGCGCATGAGCTAGATTGATGAACATCGATACCGATATATCGACGATGATCGATGTATTGTGGCTCCTGGAACTGCACGCGGGAACAGCAAAGGAGTCCTAGAGGAAAATCCATGAACCCTGCAACGGCAGAGAATCTGACGGCGAACAAAACCGAGAAGAAAGAAGAAAAAGTTGAGAAGCGAAAGGCGCTGGGGCGAGGATTGGAGTCGCTGCTACCCGGACCGCGAGCGGTCGCAGCCCCCAATGACCAGCGCGCAGTGAGCGCCGACCCCGCTCCATTTGGCGACCGGCCCGCATCGTTTCCCGCAGCCGCGATGGCTTCGCCATCCGCGGACGCGTCAGCTCCGTCCCGAGTCATTTCGCTAGAAGTCAGCTCAGCCGAAACCTCTCCGGGCGAGGTCGTGGCCAGCCTGCCGCTCGATGCAATCGATAAAAACCCCTATCAAACGCGCTCTCTCTTCGATGAGGCGCAACTGGGAGAGCTGCGCGCTTCGATCGAGGAGCACGGCGTGGTGCAGCCCGTGGTTGTGCGTCCGGCGAGCCAGCAGGGCCGCTACATTCTTGTTCTCGGCGAGCGGCGGATGCGCGCCTCGAAGATGGCGGGCAAAGAAACGATCCCGGCCTTGATTCGCAAGCTATCGCCCCAGCAGGCGGCTGAAATGACCGTGCTCGAAAATGTCGTGCGCGAGGACCTGAATCCGATCGAGCAGGCCGAGGCGTACCGTGTTTTGAGCCAGGAGTTCAACCTGACCCAGGCGGAGATTGCGCAGCGCATTGGCGTGTCGCGCGAATCGGTGGCGAATTACATGCGGCTGCTCCGGCTGCCGGCAGCGGTAAGAGATTACGTGGCGCAGGGGCAGATCGGCTTCAGCCAGGCGCGGGAGCTGCTGGCGCTCGAGAACCCCGAATATATTGGAACGGTCGCGCGGGAATTGATCAGCGGACAGACAAAGTGGGGCGATCTCAAGGAGCGTGTGGCGTGGTTGAATGGGTCCGTTCAGCCGCCGTCGGCATCGGTGCCGGCACCGCCAAAAGCGCGGTGGGTTGATCCCAACGTGCTGGCCGCACAGGCGGAAATGCAACGGCTCCTGGGTGTGCGGGTGAAGATCAAAGACCAGCGCGGCCATGGATCGATGGTGATCGAATACTCGAGCGTGGACGATTACGAGCGCATCGTAGAAATAGTAAGAAGCGG
>JASHRB010000033.1 GCA_030037575.1 Candidatus Sulfotelmatobacter sp.
GGAATTGCACGCCCGGGTGCGCGGATCGCAGACTTATGATGTAGAGCTGCATTTCAGAGACGGCATCCTGTCGGTCTGGTGTGACTGCCCCTACTTCGTGGACAATGGCGTCCCATGCAAACATTTCTGGGCGACGATTCTGGCAGCCGAGGCCCAGGGCGCCCTCTCGGTGGCCGCTTCCGCGCCGCAATTAGTGCTGGGCAACGATTTCGAATTGCCCTTTGACGACACTGATCTCCACACGCCAAAGGCCACATGGCGAGACTCGGTTGCCCGCTCGCGCGTGCCTGTCACCATTCGACCGCGGGCGCCGAAATCGCCATCGTGGCAACAGCAATTCAGCCAGATCGTCGCCTCCGGCTCGCGGCCGACCGCGCCCGAGTCCACGTGGCCGGCTAAGCGGGAGGTTCTATACATCGTGGACCTCGCAACGTGTCTCTCGAGCGGCGGACTGTACCTCGCGCTGGAATCTCGTGATCGCAAGAAAGACGGCAGCCGGACGCGCCCCAAGCCGCTGGCGATGAAGCGCAGCCAGATTCAGCGTCTGCCGCTAACCGAAGACCAACAAGTACTGTCGATGCTCGCTGGAACAATGACGTACGCCTATGGATACCTGGATGCTTATGAACGTCTTCCCGAATTGTCAATGCTTCCGCCTGCACTGAGCGCTATACTCGTGCCTCTCATGGTCCGAACCGGCCGCTGCTATTTGCGGCCTCAGAACGAGCCCGAAGCTTTGCTACCGCTGGCCTGGGATGACGGCGAGGCTTGGAGTTTTGGGCTTGAGTTGGGCAAGACGGAAGACGGACAGTGTGCGCTCACCGGATTTTTCCACCGGGGCGAAGAGCGAATGAAACTGACGGCCCCGGTTCTCGTCGCACCTGGCCTTCTCCTTACCAGGGACCGAGTGGCACGATGCGCCCAGGAAGCTTCGTTCGAGTGGATTTCAGCTCTTCGCAAGCAATGCTCGCTTGTGGCTCCCGAGAGCGAAAAAGATCAATTCCTGACCGCTTTGCTCTGCTCCCGGAACCTGCCGCCCCTGACTGTGCCGGAGGAAATGCGCTACCAGGAATTGGCGTCGATTCCCGCTCCCCGTCTGAAAATTTCCCAAGCGCCGACTCGCTTTAGGAGGAGGGCGCCTGCAAGCGGAGCTCTGGTTTGCCTACGACGACCGGATTGTGTCGGAGTTCGATCCCTCGCGGGGCGTCTTTGACGCTGCCAGCCGGCGGTTTCTGCGCCGCGATTTCGACGCCGAAGCCGCGGCTGATGCATTGCTCGATCAACTAGGCGTGAAACGAGGCCAAGCGAGCTATTGGGAACCTGAACCTGCCCGCGGGTTGGCGGCGAGTAAGCTGCCGCGGGTCGTGCGCTCTCTGGTCGAGGCGGGATGGCACATTGACGCCGAGGGAAAAATCTTCCGCCGGCCGGGATCGTACCGGCTCGAAGTCTCCAGCGGTGTGGACTGGTTCGAATTGCACGGCGAAGTGGATTACGGCAACACCAAGGCGCGACTGCCAGAATTGCTCGCGGCCCTGCGTCGCGGCAACAATATGGTGCAGCTCGATGATGGAACCTACGGAATGCTGCCCGAGGAATGGCTGTGCCGGATCGGTCCCCTGGCCGGAATGGGTTCTCCCGAGAACGGACGCATTCGCTTTACCCGTTCCCAGGCAGGACTTCTCGACGCCCTGCTGGCCGCGCAGCCCGAAGCACAATGGGACCAGACGTTCGCACGCCTCCGGGCCGAACCGCACCAATTCAGTGCGGTGGCGACCACTGCACAGCCTGAGGGATTCGTGGGCCGTTTGCGCGATTATCAGTGCGCAGGATTGGCGTGGATCCTCTTTCTGCAACGGTTCTCTTTCGGCGGTTGCCTGGCCGATGATATGGGTGTGGGCAAGACGGCGCAGGTGCTGGCTCTTCTCGAAATGCGTCGCGAGTTGCGGTGCACCGGTCAGCCAATCGCACCGTCCCTCATCGTGGTGCCGAAATCCCTGGTGTTTAACTGGAAGGAGGAGGCGGAACGCTTCACACCTCAACTGCGGGTTCTGGATCACACCGGCATGGCCCGCGATGGCAACGACTTCACGGCTTGTGATGTGATTCTCACCACCTATGGTACGCTGCGCCGGGATATCCTTTCTCTTAAGGACCTCGAATTTGATTATGTCATCCTCGACGAGGCCCAGGCGGTCAAAAATGCCGACACTGAATCCTCGAAGGCAGTGCGCCTTTTGCGTGGACGATATCGTCTGGGGCTGAGTGGCACTCCGGTCGAGAATCATCTCGGCGAACTTTGGAGCTTATTTGAGTTTCTCAATCCCGGCATGCTTGGCGCAGCCAGCGTTTTCAAGGTTGCAGGCAGCACATGGCGCAATCCCACAGAAGACACGCGCCGCTTGCTGGCTCAGGCCCTGAGGCCATTCATTCTGCGGCGGACCAAGCAGCAAGTGGCGCAGGAACTTCCGCCCAAGAGCGAGCAGACGATTTACTGCGAGATGGACCCCGCCCAGCGCAAGCTGTACGACGAGCTGCGCCAGCACTATCGCCAGTCACTGCTCAAGCGAATCGAAACGGACGGCCTGACTAAATCAAAGATCCAGGTTCTGGAAGCCTTGTTGCGTCTGCGCCAGGCCGCTTGCCATCCCGCACTGCTCGACCCCGAACGCAATGGAGGTCCCAGCGCCAAACTCGAAGCGCTGCTCGCGCAATTGCGCGAAGTCCTCGACGAAGGACACAAGGCATTGGTGTTCTCGCAGTTTACCAGCTTGCTCAAAATTGTTGGCGAGCGGCTGAATGAGAGTGGCATGGTTTACGAATACCTCGATGGCGCGACTCGCGACCGCCAGGCCCGAGTCGAGCGCTTCCAAACTGACTCAAGCTGCAGAATCTTCTTGATCAGCTTAAAGGCGGGCGGGGTCGGACTGAACCTTACCGCTGCCGAGTATGTATTCATCCTCGATCCTGGTGGAACCCGGCCTTGGAAGCGCAGGCGGTGGATCGCACGCACCGCATCGGACAACAGCGTCCGGTCTTCGCGTATCGGCTGATCGCCCGCGACACCGTCGAGGAGAAGATTCTCGAGTTGCAAAATAGCAAGCGCGACCTGGCCGCCGAAATCATCGGGGGCCGAGAGCAGCGTCATTCGGAACCTGAAGCCCGAGGACCTCGCGCTTCTGCTTTCGTAGCCTTTTTGTGACCATAAACAATCACAAGGAAGCAAGAAAATATATCGCCCGAAAGTCGAGGCAGGGTCCGGATAAGTGCAGCTGCCAGCCCTCTGCGGACGAT
>JASHRB010000436.1 GCA_030037575.1 Candidatus Sulfotelmatobacter sp.
GTACGGGCGTTTCGCCTGCGTTGAGTCGTCGTTCGAGTTCTTTGGCTTTCTCTAACGCAGTGCCGAAAGACCGCGTGTTCGCGGATTGACGGAATTGTTTGCCGTGGCGAGAATAGCGGAGCCACTTCGCACAGCGGCACTTCGCGTAGCCCTCTTCTCCGACGTGATCGCACGTCGTTTTGTGCCGGACGAAAACTCTGACTGTAATTTCCTGTGTTGGCTCGTTCACGAATCCCTCCTGCCTACCGGAGAGCCTTGGGAGATGCCTAACACAGATTCTAGCACATAAGCAGTCTAAGTCATTGATAAATATTGGCGGAAGCGAGTGGGAGTCGAACCCACCAGTGACAGGGTCACCTGCCGCCCGCCGGTTTTGAAGACCGGGACGATCACCGGACCGCATGCGCTTCCAAACTCTTGACTATACATACGTTTGTGGACTACCAAACATATCTTTACTGGCAATTTTACTGGCGCGTTCTCAGCATACAGGCCATCTGTGGGGCTACATGTTACTCCCCGGATCGTCAATGACATTGTGCACGGGAAAGCGCGGGATCACTCCTGAAATGGGCGCAGGGCTGTCGAAGTATTTCGGCATTCTGAGCAGTTCTGGCTTGATTTGCAGGATGCTTTCGCGATCCATGAGGTCAAACAAAAGCATTCCAAGGAACTCAAGGCTATGAAACCTCTGGCCGTGGTGCTGCTTCCTCATCCCATTGAGAGGGCGCGTGCTGCCAACCGACGAAAAAAAGGCTTACCAAATTTCGGTAAGCCTCGGACCCGTGCTCATCTGCGTAAGTCCACGGCGACTGAACTTTAGCCGCGGCAAGTTTCGCTGCCAGTCACAACTACTTTGGTTGGGGAACGATTCTCAAATACGGCTTCGGCGACTTCCATCCCCCCGGATACTGCTTTTGCGCTTCCTCGTTGGAAACGTTTCCGCCGATAATGACATCTTCTCCGGGCTTCCAGTTCACTGGCGTCGAAACTTTGTGCTTCGCGGTCAGCTGCAGCGAGTCGATGACCCGCAGGATTTCGTCGAAGTTGCGACCGGTGCTCATGGGATAACTGAGCTGCAGCTTGATCTTTTTGTCCGGGCCAATCACGAAGACAGTTCGCACAGTTGCGTTGTCCGCGGCCGTGCGTCCTTCGCTGGTTTCCCCGGCCGCTGCCGGCAGCATGCCGTAAAGCTTGGCGATCTTGAGTTGCGGGTCGCCGATCATCGGATAGTTCACTTTCGCTCCTTGGGTCTCTTCAATGTCTAGGGCCCACCTGCCGTGGCTGCTCACTGGGTCCACACTCAGGCCGATGATCTTTGTGTTGCGCTTGGCAAATTCCGGAGCCAATTTTGCCATGTAGCCGAGCTCGGTTGTGCAGACCGGAGTGAAGTCCTTGGGATGAGAAAACAAAATGGCCCAGCCGTTGCCGATCCATTCGTGAAAATGGATGGAGCCTTGCGTGGTTTCGGCGGCAAAGTCGGGTGCGGTGTCGTTGATACGTGGAATGGCGTTGATCTCAGTTAGGGTCGCAGTGCTCATGATCTTCTCCTCGCGATAAAGTCTATCATAATAATAGAGTTTACTGGCATTCGCCCCTCCCCACGCGGTTCTCGATTCGGGTGAATTTCGGGGAAAAACGAAGCCCACCCGCTTCGCCGGGTGGTGAAAGGATTTCTCGGTGGCTCCCTACCCACACGACGGCAGACACATGCGACAACAACCACATGGGAGGCCGAGGTTGGAGGGATGCAACATGACGGTAGGATAGAAGCCCGGACTGCCTGTGTCAACAGCCGCCCGGGCCACACGGGCCACAACTGCCGCAGTACAGGTTTTCTGCATCGTTCGGTGACGGACTGCATCCGACCAACTTCGGCTGGATTTCGCCGGATTTCTTATGAGCAACCCGAAACGCACCTTCGCGATGGCGCAGTGGGATGTTTTCTCGGCGAAGCGGCTCGAAGGCAATTCGCTGGCCGTATTCTTTGACGGACGAGGATTGACCGACTGCGAGATGCAAGCGATCGCAAAGGAGATGAACCTCTCAGAGACCACTTTCATCCTGCCGCGCGACGTCTCGATTGAGCGCGAGCGGGGCGTGCGCGTAAGAATCTTTACCGTGCAGGAAGAGCTTCCGTTCGCCGGTCATCCCACGCTGGGAACAGCCTTTGCCCTGCGCGGACAAAGTGGCGCGAAGGAGGTCGCGCTTGATTTGAACGTGGGCCAAGTACCGGTTCGTTTCGAGGACAACTCCGGCGATCCCGCTTTCGGCGAGATGACGCAGGTCGATCCAACGTTCGGCACTGTGCACGAGCGCGGGACGGTCGCGCGCCTCACCGGATTGCTTGTGCAAGATTTCGACGATGCTCTTCCGATTCAGACGGTCTCGACGGGCGTTCCCTTCACTATCGCTCCGATCAAGTCACTCGCGGCCATACGGCGTCTTAAGGTCGACGTGAATCGCGCCGCAGAATATCTCGCCAAAGTGAACGGGAATTTTTTTTATTTCGTGACCCGGGAAACTGTCGATCCGGGAGCACGGCTGCACGCGCGCATGTTGTTCTACAACGGCGAGGATCCCGCGACCGGTTCGGCAGCCGGATGCGCGGCAGCGTGGATGGTCGCGCACGGCGTGGGGGAACCCGACCAACGGGTCCTGATCGAACAGGGAGTCGAAATGGAGCGGCCGAGCAGGATTTTTGTTCGTGCCTCACACGTCGATAACCGCATAGTCAACGTTCGCGTTGGGGGCAACGCTGTCGAAATTATGCGCGGTGAACTTTTCCTGTAAGCGGTAACTCGTCGGCATTGCAAAACGGCAGCTTGCGTGCGATCGAAAATTGTCAATAGCCAAACCCTACCATTTGCTTTCAAGCTACTTTACAGACTTTCGCGGTGCCTTTAGCATCCATTTCGCCCATCAATCCTTCAGGAATAGAGAACCGTCCGTCAACTGGGCACAAGCCCAGTCGACCGATACAGGAGGGGAATGAAACCGAAGCGCACCATCCTTTGTGTCGACGACAACGAACAGTCGCTTTCCTACCGCAAAATCATGCTCGAAACCCGGGGTTATCGGGTAGCGGGCTACTCCAAGGGCGAAGAAGCGCTTGAGCGCTTCAAGCAGGGAGGAATCGACCTGGTGGTCACGGACATGGCAATGCCCGGCCTGGACGGTCCGGGATTGATCGCAGCCATCAAAAATCTCTCGCCGCAGACGCCGGCCATTCTTATCGCCAGCAAAGTGCGCGTCTACGATCATGACTCGCAAGCTGACGTATTTCTCGCTCGGGGAATGTACGCTCCGGTTGACTTGCTGGAGCGAATCCGCCTGCTGCTGGTGCGGAAGCGCGGTCCCAAAAGAATGCAGGAACGAACCGTCGTGACCCCCACTCAGGTCGGCGTCGCCTAAGCAGTTCCTTTCAGACAAAACCGATTGGTCGGGAGATGGCAAGCACCCGAGAAGCCTCCGCCATTTTTTGTCCTGACCGAATCTTTGTTTTGTTGCACTTGTGATGCTCGACGGTAAGTCCTGGCCGTCGTGTAAGATCGAATCTGACATGGCCGCATTCATCGAAGCCATCGATTTACACAAGACTTATCATGTGGGCAAGATCGAAGTGCCGGCGCTCCGCGGCATTTCATTCACCATTCAAAAAGGAGAATTCGTGTCGGTGGTCGGCCCCTCGGGCAGCGGCAAGTCGACTCTGTTTTATCTTCTGGGGGGACTCACCCGCGCCGACTCCGGCAAGGTAATTCTCGATGGCGACGACTTCGCTTCTCTCTCGGATGCCGAGCGCACCCGCATGCGCAAGCACAAAATCGGATTCGTATTTCAGAAGTTCAACTTGTTGCCCACCTTGAGCGCTCGCTCAAATATTGAAATTGCGCGGGAAATTTCCGGCAACGGCCATCGCGATTCCGCATTCTTCGAACGCATCGCGGAATTATTAGGGCTCGCGCGCCGGCTGAACCATCGTCCATCGGAACTCTCCGGCGGCGAACAGCAGCGTGTGGCTTTGGCGCGGGCGTTGATTAACAAGCCGGCAATCGTTTTGGCCGATGAGCCTACCGGCAACCTGGACACGGAAAACTCCAATATCGTTCTCCGCATGTTGCGGCAATCGAACCAGGAACTCGGCCAGACTGTGCTGATGATCACGCATAATCCCGAGGCCGCAAAATACGCGGACTGTATCCTTCACATGCGAGACGGCCATATCGTGCAGCCGGAAGAAGATCCGCAGTGGGCGCCGCATTAGTTGAACTGGCGTAGTTCACGCGGAGGTCACATCGGAATGCCGAAAATGCTTGAGCACGGCGTGCTGGCGGCCTGGCCTCGCCTAAATCGCTCATTTACTGGCGCACGCCCAACAACCCCTGGAGAAGCGGTAGACCGTTTCGGATTCCGCCACGTGAGGACGGGCTGGCGACTTGGCTGGCTGAACAGGGCGCCGATCCTGTGCCGGTCATGCAGCGCATCCGCCGCAGTCCCGACTGTTCGGGGTGTTTTTTCCTCGGCTCTTCCGGGTTTCTTCGCGTGCTCGAAGCTAGCCTGCGGGTATACGCCTTTCGAACCACACTAGTCGAGGTGAGCGCCTCGTTTCGTGGCAATCTTGAGTGCCTTTCCTACGTCGAGATCAAGAAGCGTCGGCGACCATGCACGGAACTCTGCCTACAAGGAACGCTTCGAGCGACTCGCCTGAGATGTTCGGAAGAATAACTCGTGATCCGGGCGGACCAGGACGACCGACCAGACTGCGCTGATGCCGCCATCCACCACCAGATTGTGTCCCGTCACGAAACGTGACGCATCGCTTGCTAAAAATAGTGCCGCTTGTGCAATATCATCAACGCGCCCGACATGTTGCAGTGGTTGCCATCGGGGCAGAACCGAGATAATGGCAGCTTCGGCTAGTTGATCCACTCACTCCGTTTTATCGGCGACGTAGAGATATCTCAACAGACGCCCTTCGCTGCACAACTCGAATACGCACAACAGGAATCGTTGCAGGCCTTGGAAGTTTTGCTCGCCTTCGACTGCGACTAGTTGCATCTTCCTCTTTCCACGAGCATCATACCAGCGCTTCGCAATCGAAGCCGCATTCTGGGTGGTGTCGATTGCACGGACCAGCCGGAACCCGGCTTCCCGAATCAGTCTTTCATTCTCACCCGGCGGACTGTACACATAAAAACCGATCGAGCTGCGTATTGTCATCTCCTCGTAAGAAACCATTCCGCCAATGACCAGACCGTCGCTGAACAGCGTCCGCCCACCCGGTTTCGTCAGGCGGAATATTTCTCCCAATACGGCAGCACGGTCTGGCAGATGGCACAGAACGTCGTTTGAGAACACCGCATCAAACGCCGAGTCTCCCAAAGGAAGAACCTTTGATACGTCTTGGTCTTCGAAACGGGCGCGTGCTGCCAAGTTCTTGGCCTGCGCCAGTCGATTTGCATTTCTAACACCCGGGACACTGATATCGAGCCCTAAGATGCGGCAACCAATTTTCTCCGCCAGATGCAGCGCGTATCCTCCCGAGCCGCAACCTATCTCTAAGACAGAAGAGTCGGCGTTGAGAGCAAGTAGCTGGGGAATCTCTTCAGACTCCTCTGTGGTTACCCAGCTTGTTTGGCCCAAGTCCTTGCCGTACGTCTCTCTCCGTATTTCTCGATAGGTCTCTGACTCGTAGTTCTCGTACGCACTGTCATAGAGATCAACTGTTGTCTCCGGCACGTTCGGAA
>JASHRB010000437.1 GCA_030037575.1 Candidatus Sulfotelmatobacter sp.
CTGCACTTCGAGCCGGTGATCGAAACTCCGCTCGGCCCGACGAAAGCGGAGGTACGGGTCATGTACATCTGGCTTGACCAACTGGCGCCGGTGTTGACCATCGTCCGCATGGGGCGTGGATTGATGATGGGGGTCGATCACAACAAACACATGGAATGGGTGGGGGCGTCGGCGGCGCTGTTTATCGACTGAGCGAGCGCTTTGCCAAGCAAGATCTCAGCCGATTCTCTTGACAATCGTAGTTTGCAACTCGCGGCCGTTCGGCCGTCTCAGATAAAGCTGATCACCAGCGACTCGAAGCGGAACCGGATCGCCGGCTTTCCACTCGCCGGGAGTGTACCCGTCAGCACAGTCGCAATCGTATTCGCCGGTGTACACCACGCCGCCAAAATTGATGACGACCGCACGGCGCGTGGCCTGCAGCCCCGAGTCCCGCAGAACTTCGGCTTCGGCCTGGCACCAGTTTTGTAGATCGCGGCCTTCCACCCCGCCACTCAAATGATAAAGCTCAGTGGCCCGGCGGCGAATCGCCTCCAGCAGCTTCGGGGGATAATTGTCGGCGCTCTGCCCCATATCAAATCGCTCGCGATTTCAACAGCCTCTAAGGTCATATTAACGGCAATCGCCCTAGTTGCAAACAACATCCCAGCAGCGCAAGTACACAAAAGGACAAGATGATTATCGATTTGGGAAGATTCAATCTTGAGCGAAGACTTGAGAGGCCGCATTGATAGAAACGGAGATGAGCCGTACCTGTTGACCGGAGTTGGTCGTCGGCCTAACATTACCGCCGTTGGGGGCTTAGTCGATTCATGATCGGCCAGACAGTGTCCCATTACCGCATCCTGGGCAAGTTGGGCGGCGGCGGTATGGGTGTAGTGTACGAGGCCGAGGATCTAAAGCTGGGACGGCACGTCGCCCTCAAATTCATTCCGGAAAATCTGACCGGCGATCCCAAGTCCCTCGAGCGATTCGAACGCGAGGCCCGAGCGGCCTCATTATTGAACCATCCTAACATCTGCACCATTCACGGCATTGAAGACAATCACGGGCACCCATTCATTGTGATGGAGAAGCTTGAGGGCGAGAGCCTGAAGCAAATGGCGAAGCCAATTGAGATGGACAAGCTACTCGATATCAGCATTCAGGTCGCCGACGCACTTTCTTCCTCCCATGGCAAGGGCATCGTGCACCGCGACATTAAGCCGGCGAATATTTATTTAACTTCCACCGGCCAGGTAAAAGTGCTCGACTTTGGCCTGGCTAAGCTGGTGCGCAACTTCGCAACCGATTCCGACCCGGCCGAAGATTCGCTCACCGCAGTCGGCGTGATTCCAGGAACTGCCGTCTACATGTCGCCGGAGCAGGCGCGCAGCGAAGAAATCGATTTCCGCAGCGATTTGTTTTCGTTCGGTGTGCTGATGTACGAGATGTCGACTGGGAAGAAGCCGTTCTCCGGCAAGAACTCGCTGATGACGCTCGATTCTGTGCTCCACGCCAAGCCGATTCCTCCCGCTGAAATCAATCCGAAAGTTCCGATTGAGCTGGAAGGCATCATCGGCAAGGCGATGGAGAAAGATCGCGAGCACCGGTACCAAAGCGCCACGCAGATGAAGGCCGACCTGCAGCAGCTCAAGCGCGAAACCGAATCGGGACAAATGAAGAGCGCGCTGCTCAGCGGGCGCCTGCGAGTTGCGAGCCGAACTTTTGGCCGTGCAGGTGACAACAGATGGCTTTATTGGCTGCTGGGAGGGACAGCCGCCTTGCTAATAACGGTGCTTGCCGCAGTAGGAGCGTATTGGTTTAAGCACCGATCCATAGCCAGCGCGGAATTGCAACACGCAATTGCGGTTCTGCCGCTGCAAAACATGAACGGCGATTATTCGGTCGATTATCTGCGTTTCGCTTTGGCCGATGAACTGACCAGCGCTCTTACCTATTCGCGTTCGCTTGATGTGCGGCCCTATTCTGCTACGCAAAAGTACGTAGAACCCGATCTGGATCTGCGCAAGATTGGGCAACAACTGCGCGTGGGCTCGCTGATCACCGGTCATTTCCTGCGGCAAGGCGACCGGTTGAATGTGACGCTGGAGGCCGTCGCCGTATCGGACGACCGTTTGTTGTGGGAGACAACCGTCACATCTTCAGTGAACGATCTGATTTCGCTGCAGAATCAGTTGAGTACGCGAGTGCAACAGGGGCTGTTGCCGGTGTTGGGAGTAGGGGGAACGTACAACACAGGGTCGCGACCAAAGAGTCAGGAGGCCTACGACCTGTACCTGCACAGCCTAGCCTTGCCTCACGACAGCGGTCCGAACAAGGACGCGATCGCCGTGCTGGAGCATGTGGTGGGAATGGATCCGACCTACGCTCCCGCGTGGGAAGCACTGGGCAAGCGCTATTATTTCGATTCGGATTACGGCGGCGGCGGCGAGGCCATGTTTCAGCGATCAAATGCCGCCTATGAGCGGGCGCTGGCGCTGGACCCGAATCTGGTGGGGGCGGCGAGCAATTTAATCACCAACCGCGTGGAGCGCGGCGAACTCGGCCGCGCCTATGCGGCGGCAACTGATCTGGTTCACCGCCGTCCTGACAGCGCGGATGCTCATTTTGCGCTGAGCTACGTTCTTCGCTATGCGGGCATGCAGGAAAAAGCCACGCAGGAGTGTAACACTGCCCTGTCGCTCGATCCCGCAAACTTCAATTTCCGGTCGTGCGCCTGGGCGTTTCTGCAACTCGGGAAGCCGGATCAGGCAGAGAACTTCGTCAATCTCGATCCGGGCTCGCAGTGGTCCGCTTGGGTCACACCCTATGTTTACCTGGTAAAAGGAAACCTTGCGGCAGCGCGGATCAGCGCCAAAAATCTATCCAAGAACCCCTATTATCACCGCGACCTGATGATCGGTTGCACGCAGTCGCCGCATCCGGCCGATCTGGAGAAGATTGTTGGCGATGCAGAGGCATCGGTGATGACCGAGCCGGACCCTGAAGCCTGGTATCATGTCGGGGCGTTGATGGCATATTGTGGGCAAAAGGATGCCGCGATGCGTCTGCTGAAGGCGGCTGTTCAACAGAACTACTGCTCCTATGCTGCCTTGCTAGACGATCCGCTGCTGAAAGACCTGCGCAAAGACCAGGCCTTTGATCAGGTGCTCACCGCAGCCAGCGAGTGCCAGGATGCGTTGAAGGAAAGTCCCGATCAATAGCGCTGCGGCGCTTCCCGTTATGTCTCGTATACTTGCGACTATGTTTGCGGACTCAGGCTTGAATGCCCCTTCGTCTGATGGGAAACATATCTGTAATTTGCAAGAATTTGCGTCAAATCGGGATCAGGCCCCATCCTTGTAAGGTGAACCATTTGGGAGGCGACAACCTGCTTGCCCGCACGCTGCGGTTCCCCGGTCGTTTTCTGAGAACCCGGACGCTGCAAACGATGTGTGCAATCCTTAGTCTTGCTGGAATCGGAATTCTACTAACCGCCTCCGCTCGACCGGACGCAAGGTGCTCAACCATTTCAAGCCCTGACGCGCCGCCACCCCAGCCTCCAGTCACCGATTTCCCTCAGCTGCCTTATCAGGGATCTCCTTCCGAAATCTCCCAAGACGAAGGGGTGGACGGTTTGCGGCTTATGCTGCGGCGTTTAAGCACCACGGCCCGATTGATGCAGGTCGTCGCGCATCCCGACGACGAAGATGGAGGCATGTTGACGCTCGAATCCCGGGGCCACGGCGATCGCGTGTTGCTGATGACACTGAACCGCGGCGAGGGCGGCCAAAACAAAGTCGGCCGCAATTTGTTCGACGTGCTGGGTGTGCTGCGCTCGCTCGAGCTTCTGGCGGCCGATGAATACTACGGCGTGGAAGAACGATTCACGCGTGTGGCTGACTTCGGATTCTCGAAAAGCGCAGATGAGACCTTCGCGAAGTGGGGTGGTCACGACGTTCCTCTCGCAGATATGGTGCGGGTGATACGCACTTTCCATCCGGACGTGCTCGTGGCCCGCTTTTCCGGCACAGAGCGCGATGGTCACGGGCACCATCAGGCCTCGAGCATCCTCACGCAGGAAGCGTTCCACGCGGCAGCCGATCCTAGGCGCTTTCCCGATCAGATTGCGGGGGGCCTCGAGCCCTGGCAGACGAAGAAACTTTACATCGGCAACGTGTGCGGGTTTGGCGCGATGACCTGTCCCGACGAAAACTGGACGGTCAAACTGAATACCGGCGAGCCGAACGGCGATCTTGGGATGTCATACGCTCAGTTCGCGATGCAAGGTTTGCGGCATCAACTGTCGCAGGGGGCGGGCAATTGGAGCATCGAAGCGGGGGACCGCTTTACGTTTTACAAACTCGCCGGTTCCGTTGAAGCGGCGAAGCTCGATAAGAACGGCCATGAAAAAGATTTCTTCGACGGAATCGATACGAGCTTGCCCGGGCTTGCCGCGCGTCTTGGGGCGGATGAAACGAAAGTCCCGCAGCTGCGCCCGCGGCTGACGCAAATCGCCGACAAGGTTGCCCAAGCCAGCGAGATTGCGCACGCGAGTGCTCCTTCGAGCACAATCGCCCTGTTGGGAGAGATTCTTGCGGGACTGGATGGCGCACGCGCCGAAGTCAGCAAAAGCACGCTCAGTGGATTGGCAAAAGCCGATCTCGTTGCGCGACTCGACGAAAAACGCGAGCAAGCCGAAGACGCGCTTAATCTCGCGTTGAATGTGAGATTGTCAGCTGTGGTTGTTCCCCGCTCCGATTCTAGGAATGCCCTGCCGAAGGAGGTGGATGCCACAACCACGGTTTCTCCCGGACAGGAGTTTCTGGTCTCCGTGACTTTCCGCAACGGTTCAAAGCGAGGGTTGATCCTCGACTCGCTGAAACTGGAGGTGCCTCAGGGCTGGGGCACCATTTCCGACAAGACCCGGGCGGTCACGATCAGACCCGACGGCAATATTGACGCCACGTTCCGCTTGAAGGTTCCGCAGAATGCGGCTTACACGCGTCCTTATTGGCATCGCGACAATCCGGAAACGGATAGCCTGAATCACGTCGATGACGAAACCTACGCCACCCTGCCCTTCCCCCCGCCGGTGATGCAGGCTCGCGTGGAATAT
>JASHRB010000438.1 GCA_030037575.1 Candidatus Sulfotelmatobacter sp.
GTGAGTATTCGAGCGCTCGCCGTCATCCTGATCGTAGTGGAGGAGCTCAGTGCCCGGCGCGGGCGCGGTGGTCGCGACTGAAACCCGGCTTACCCCAAGCCTTCCGGCGGGGGGACTGCATCTATAATGATCTTTGGCGGCGGTCTAGCGCGCCTCTCACAGCTGAAATCCAGGTTGAATGGCCAATTGCGTGGCGCAAAATGTTCCAATCCCGGCTTCGGCGACCTCCAAACGCAAGCGGGTCATCATCCTGCTTGCGGTTTGTGTGTTCTTGTTGCTAGCAATCCTGGTTTCTCAAACCGCGTTTGATCTGACTTTCCTGCGCCCGGGAAACAATCAGCAGATCGTCGTTTTCATGGCCCTTTCGGCGCTGATTTTTCTGCTTTTCGTTGCCTTGACGTTTGTCCTGTTTCGCAACCTGCTGAAGCTATTCGCCGAGCGCCGCCTCGGAGTGTTGGGGTCGAAGTTTCGCACCCGCATGGTCGCGGGCGCGTTGTTGCTTTCTTTCGTTCCAGTGATGGTGATGTATTGGTTTGCCTACGGCTTGATGAACCGCTCCATCGACAAATGGTTTTCCACGCCGGTGGAGCAGGTTCGCGCCGATACTCACGCCATGGCGTCCCTGCTGAGCGAATACGCCTCACAAAACGCTCGAGCCGAAGCCTCCGCAATCGCCATCTCGCCCGAGGCCTTGCGCAGTTTTTCCGGGCATGGGTTCGCGCCCGTGATCAGCGAATTTCAAGCTCATGAAGTTACTCTGCAGGGCGGATTTGCCTTGGCCGTCGAAGATGGCAATGCAGAAGCCAGCTTCAATGCGCCTGCACCCTGGCCGATTCTGAAAGGGAGAATGCCGTTGGCCGAGGCCGCGAAGGGTCGCCCGGTTTCATTCACATGGCAGCAAACCGAATATACCCTGGGCAGCGCTTCGGTCGCAGACAACGGGATGATCCTGGTGGCGATTCCGCTGCCCCGAGAATTCTCCCGCACGGTCCGGCAAGTTGAGAACAGCCAGCAGAGTTATTTCGAACTGGCGCATGAGCGGCGGTTGGTGCGCCGCACCTACATGGGTCTGCTTCTGTTGCTGACCATGATGGTTCTTTTCGTCAGCACCTGGCTGGCTTTGTTTCTCTCCAAGCTGGTCACCCGCCCGCTGGCCGCTCTGGCGGAAGCCACGCAGGAAATCGCACGTGGACGACTCGATTACCGCATCGATGTGAGCGCGGCCGATGAAATGGGTGATCTGGTGCGCTCATTCAATCAGATGGCCGGTGATCTTGAAACCAGCCGCCGGCAAATTGAAGCCTCCAGCCGCGATGCGCGCGCCGCCAACGCCGAACTCGATCAGCGGCGTCGCCAAATGGAAACCATCCTGGAGAGCATTCCGACAGGAGTGTTGTCGCTCGATGCAGCGCGCAATGTGGCGCACGCCAATCAAGCGCTGCTGCGCATGTTTCATCCCGATGGTTATGGCGATGGAGAACATATTCTCCGGGGCGCAGGGTTGGCCGAGATTTTCCCCGAAGATGTTCTGCAGGATCTTGAGCCTATGCTCCGGCGGGCCGAGCGCATGGGCATGACCACCAGCCAGATGGAATTGCCACTGCAGCGCACATCTTTGAATGTGGCGGTGACGGTGGCGGCGCTGCGCAATCAGGAGGAACGGTCGGGATACGTGATCGTATTCGAAGATCTTTCCGATTTGCTGAAAGCTCAAAAACAGACCGCGTGGCGCGAGGTGGCGCGGCGCGTGGCGCACGAGATCAAGAACCCGTTGACTCCAATTTCGTTGTCCGCCGAACGCATTCAGCGCCTGCTTGATCGTGCCTCGGCTTCCGACAAAGCATCGCTTGAAACCCTCCGCACCTGCGCAGCGACCATCGCAGGATCGGTGGAAACAGTTCGCCGCCTCGTAGATGAGTTTTCCGCGCTGGCTCGATTTCCCACATCTGCTCCCGCCCCCGCCCATATCAATGCAGTGATAGAAGATGCGCTTTCCATGTTCGGCGGAAGATTGGACGGGATTCGGGTTCGCACCTCACTCGCTCCTGACCTGCCGAAAGTGATGGCGGATGCGGAGGCAATGAAGCGGGCGGTTGCCAACCTGGTCGACAATGCGGCGGAAGCGATGCAGGGTTCGATGGTGAGGGAAATCTATATTTCGACTTCGCTGGTCGCCAGCCGCGATGCCGTCGAGATTGTCGTGGCTGACACCGGCCATGGTGTGTCGCGCGAGCTTAAGGAAAAACTCTTTTTGCCTTATTTCTCCACGCGCCGGCGAGGCACCGGACTTGGCCTCGCCATTGTTGGCCGGGTCATTGAAGAGCATCATGGATCGATCCGCGTCGAGGAAAACCAACCGGTGGGCGCGCGATTCATCGTGGAATTGCCGGTCGTTTCTGAACCCGCGCTGGCCAACGCCACCTCTCAGCATGCATAAAATCCTCATTGTTGACGACGAGACCGGCATTCGCGAATCGCTGGAGGGAGTGCTCAACGATGAGGGTTACGAAACCGCTTCGGCCGGGAGCGGCGAAGAGTGCCTTAAGCTGTTGCGGCGGCAAAAAATCGAGGTGGTGCTGCTGGATATATGGCTGCCCGGCATCGACGGCCTGGAGACTCTCGAAAGGATCCGCGAATTGGACGCCGCGCCGGAGGTCATCATGATTTCGGGGCACGGCACCATCGAAACCGCGGTGCGGGCCACGAAACTGGGAGCGTATGACTTTTTAGAAAAGCCGCTCTCGATCGACAAGACTCTGATCCTCATCAAGAACGCGATCGAATCCAAAAAACTGCGCCATGAGAACGTGGATCTTCGAAAGCAGCTTCATGCGAAGAGCGTGATTGTTGGTGACAGCATTCCCATGAAGGCATTGCGCCAGCAGATTGCGCTGATGGCGCCCACGAACGGCCGGGTCCTTATTTATGGAGAATCAGGCACGGGAAAAGAATTAGTCGCCCACGCGATCCATGCCCAGAGCTTGCGAAAAGACGAAACCTTTGTCGAAGTCAACTGCGCCGCGATTCCCGAAGATTTGATCGAAAGCGAATTGTTCGGCCACTACAAAGGATCTTTTCCCGGAGCGACCACCGACAAAGAAGGGAAGTTTCAGAAAGCCAGCGGCGGAACGCTGTTTCTGGATGAAGTCGGCGATATGAGCCTGAAAACCCAGGCGAAGGTGCTACGAACTCTTGAGGAGCAGCGCGTGGTTCCGCTGGGGGGGGACAACTCCATCATGGTCGATGCGCGCATCATCGCCTCTACCAACAAAGATCTGGAAGAAGAAATTTCGAAAGGAAACTTTCGCGAAGATTTGTTTTATCGGCTCAACGTAATTCCCTTCTTTGTACCGCCGCTACGCGACCGCAAGGAAGACATTCCGCTTTTTGCAAAACATTTCCTGAGAGAACCCGCCGTGACCTACGGCCGCCGACCGCGCGAGATCACCGACGAGGCAATCGAGGGATTGATGCGCTACTCCTGGCCAGGGAATGTGCGGGAATTGCGCAACGTAATCGAACGCATTGTGATTATGAATCCCATGATCACTCGATTCGAGCGTAAACATCTTCCGCCGCTGGTCCATCGGGACGGTCATCGCCGCGAAAGCCGCGGCGAGTTTTCGACTCTGCATGAAGCGCGGGACGCCTACGAGCGCGACTTTATTCTCAAGAAGCTCGACGAGAACCACGGCAACGTGACCCGTGCAGCCGAAGTTCTTGGACTGGAACGCAGCCATCTCTACCGCAAGATGAGAGCGCTGGGAATCGCACCGAAAGAGTAGGGTGAAAGAAAAGCAGCCCAGAAAACCCTATCGCTTTATCATGTGGATTTCAGTGCCGTTCTTTTTGAACTCCACTTTGTCCATCAGTTGGTTGATGAGAAAAATGCCGCGCCCGTGGCTGGAGTAGACGTTCTCTCCGACCGTGCACTTGGGGATGTTTTCCGGGCTGAAGCCTGCGCCGGGATCGCGCACCACGATCAGAATGCCGCGCTCTTCGTCGCGGCTCACCAGGCACTCCACGGTTTTCTTCGGGTCCTCTTTGGCGCCGTGAATCACCGCATTGGCCAGAGCTTCCTGCAGTGACAATTCGATCGCATCTTCCTTTCCGTTCACGCCCTTCATTTCGCGAACTACGGCCATCACTTCCTCCACCACCGGATCGACGGCTTTGCGATCCGCGGAAAGCGTGACCCGCAGAACCAGATTCAACTTGTCCGGATCAAAATCCTTCTCGGGGAGGTGTTCAGGAGGTTCTACCGATGGCATGTTTGAGTTCGCGGTTGGTCTGTCGATCAATTCTAACCGCGAACCCCCGGTGCGACAACGGTCCTGACGGCGCCCAGCCGACCATCTTGGCGCAGCTGCTTGAAACCCCGTCATTCCCAGCGGCATTGGTGGCGCGATCCGCGCCAGAAAGCGCAGTCCAGGGACCTGCTTTCTCTGCATCAATGCTCACAGGTCGAAGCAGCCCGTTGCCTCACGGGCGCCCTGGGGGGAGATGCTCTGCTTGCTTCCTCCAGTCGAGTTCCTCCACAAAATTGTGCGATTGCCGCCAGTTGGACTGTACTTTGACAAACAGCTCAAGAAAGACTCTGGTGCCCAGCATTTTCTCCATCTGCAGCCGGGCGGAGGTACCGATCTTCTTCAGCATCCCCCCTTGTTTGCCAATCAGGATGGCTTTCTGCCCGTCCCGCTCGCAATAAATCGTTGCGGAAATGCGCGTGAGCTGGTGGCTTTCCTCGAAACCGTCGACGATGACGGTTGTGGCGTAAGGAATTTCTTCTTCGGTCTCGGTCAGCACTCGCTCGCGAATCATCTCTGCCGCCATGAATCGAGCAGGCTGATCGGTGATTTGATCCTCGGGAAAATATGGGGGCCCGGCGGGCATCGCTTCTACGAT
Organism: Candidatus Sulfotelmatobacter sp.; assembly: GCA_030037575.1. Classification (GTDB taxonomy): domain Bacteria; phylum Acidobacteriota; class Terriglobia; order Terriglobales; family Acidobacteriaceae; genus Sulfotelmatobacter. Next base: position 4,906 of record JASHRB010000438.1, read on the forward strand.
CTGTTTCAGTAGGATGTCGAGACCATCGCGCTTCAACGCCGATATGGGAACGATGTCGTGGAACGGATACAGTCTCTGG
>JASHRB010000439.1 GCA_030037575.1 Candidatus Sulfotelmatobacter sp.
TTTCCATTTTGAAGAGTTGGCAAACGCATTCGCGGCACTTTCGATCTCGCCGTCCGGAACGCAGAACCAAATGATTTCGGCCCGGAGTGATGCTTGCGCTGCACTCACGGCGGATGCGTCCGCTTCGCGGGCCAGCGCTAGCGCTCGGTTGATAGAATATGGCCGCGCAGGGAAAATGATTTCGTCGATCCGATAACCAGCCGCGTGTAAAGCCACCGCCAGCGCGCCTGCTAAGTTTCCCGCTCCAACGATCGTTATGCTTGGCTTCTGCTGCAGCCGCGCCGACATGCAGGGCAGAATACCAGATTGAAAGCGAGCACTCTGCTCGGGTGGGTCGGCCGATTGGACGATTCGCCTGCCTGCTGCGAGCAAAGGCTGAAGAGCCCAGCCGTGCTTTATATTATTTTTATGCCCAGATTTGCGCGCTCGAAATTGAATCGAAAGTCAAACCACAACTCTGCCTCGAGAGCCCGTGTCCTTTCTTCGCGCACGGTTTATCGTGGGCCAGCATTTTCTGTAAGTACGGACCAGGTGCTCGAGCCCGGAGGAGTGCGCGCTCGCCGCGACATTGTTCGTCACGCCGGTTCTGTGGTGATTCTGGCTGTCGACGATTCAAAAAACTCCCCGCGCGTGCTGCTGGAGCGGCAATACCGTCACGCGGCGAACAGCTTTCTGTGGGAACTTCCCGCCGGGCGCATCGATCCCGGCGAGAAAGCGCTTCCGGCCGCGAAGCGCGAGCTTCACGAAGAAACCGGATACACTGCCAAGAACTGGCGGCGCATCTTCAAGTTTTATGCCAGCCCCGGATTCGTTGCTGAAACGATGTCCGTTTACCTGGCGACCGGACTGCGAGCCGGTGAGGCGCAGCCGGAAGTTGATGAGAAGATTTATAAGAGAATGGTGCCGCTCGCGACTGCCGTGCGCATGGTGTTGAGGGGCAAAATTCGCGACGCAAAAACCATGTCTTCGGTTCTGTGGCTCGATCACCAATTGCGCGCAGGAACAGCATGAATCCCGCCCAACCTGGGGCAATTCGCGGCACTAGCCGCGATGCAAGCGGAGCTCAGCCCGTGCCACAATCTTTACTGCGAGTTTCGGCTCTGCGGCGCTGCCGCCTCTAAAAATCTCCAAATCTAAGCTGTTTCCCTTCTTGACACCCCATCCTAATCGCTCCAAAATGCATCCTAAGACTGCGGGCACGTCTCGGAGGACCCCACTAAGGCGTGCGGAAAGCGGGGGTTACGCGTGGAAAGGCTGAAAGGTACGGTCAAGTGGTTCAATAATGCGAAAGGTTACGGATTCATCGGGCGGGCAGATGGTCCCGATGTATTTGTGCATTACAGCGCCATTAGTTCGGAAGGCTATAAGAGTTTGCAAGAAGGCGATGCGGTGGAATTCGAAATCACTGAAGGGCAGAAGGGACCGCAGGCGGCCAACGTAACGAAGAACTCTTGAAATCAGCTCAATTCGGATAATTTGCTGCCGCACGGCCAAGCACCCGCGCAGTCCGTCCTCGTTTTGTTTCCGCCTCAGGTTTTCTTGCTGTCCCGGGCTAGCTCCATGCCAGAAACTTGTTTAATCTTGACTCGTGGACAACAAGGCGATCGCCAATATTCTGTACGAAACTGCCGACCTGCTCGAGGTCGACGCGGCCGATTCTTTTCGCATCCGTTCCTACCGAAATGCGGCGCAGGCCATCGAAAATCTGAGCGAGCAGATCAAAGACATCATCGGTGAACCCAAGAGGGTTCTGGCGATACCCGCCATCGGCAAGGGAATGCTGGTGAATTTGCAAGAGCTTTTCAGCTCGGGCACGCTTGCGGTGCAGAAAGGTCTTCTCGCAAAATATCATCCTTCGATGTTGCAGTTGCTGAAGATTCAGGGGCTGGGTCCGAAAACGATCGCGCTGATCTGGAGTGCCTACAAAGTTTCGGATATCGATGGCGTTGAAAAGCTGGCGCGGGAAGGCAAGATTCGCGAATTGCCGCGCATGGGCGAAAAGCAGGAACAGAAACTACTGAAAGCGATTGAAGACTACCGGCGAATTTCGGGGCGATTCCTGATTGATGCTGCAGAAGCCGAAGGGACGAAGCTTATGGATTATCTTTCACAATTCAAAGGTTTCGATCGCATCACCCCCGCCGGTTCGCTGCGGCGCGGCCGCGAAACCGTTGGAGATCTCGATATTCTCGTGACCGGCGCGGCATGTTGCAGCGAAGAAGAACGCCAGAAAGCGGTGCAGTATGTTGCCAAGTATCCACCGCTGATGAGCGTAATTGTCCAGGGCGACAACAAAATCAGCTTTCAAGTGCGCAACGGCATGCAGGTCGACGTGCGCTTGCTCCCGCCGGAATCGTTCGGCGCGGCCCTGCAATATTTCACCGGATCAAAAGCACACAACGTCGCCTTACGCCAGCGCGCGCTCAAAATGGGCTACACCCTAAACGAATACAGCCTTGCCGATCTAAACACACAAAAGTTCGTCGCAGGAAAAACAGAAGAAGAAATCTACGCCCAGCTGAAGCTCGACTACATTCCTCCGGAGCTGCGCGAAAACCTGGGCGAGATTGATGCCGCCGAAAAACACACGCTGCCAAAACTGATTACGCCTGACGATTTGCAGGGCGACGTTCACATGCACACCGTCGAGACCGACGGCAAAAATA
>JASHRB010000440.1 GCA_030037575.1 Candidatus Sulfotelmatobacter sp.
AAAGCCACAGTCAGTGGTTTGCGCAAAAGCCCCTCAAATCCGCTAAAAGGCCTTACTTTTTATCCAGGGGGGTGTTTTCGGGCAGCGTTGCTAAGTCGCTTTGTTGTAAAAGCATAAAGAGCTTTTGGGGGAGAACTCACAAGCGTCGATGCTCACCATAGGGACGCCGCCGTAACTGGGGGCCACCTCTTTTCTCAAGAAAAAAGTGAGTGCCCCAAAACAGGCCGCCGCCTTTGTTCGATACCGAACTGAACGACGTTCGTTGACCGTTGTGTAATCATCAGCTCTCGGAAGAAGGTGTCTCATTGACCCCTGAAGAACGTCAGAAAATGGATGTCCTGTGTACGCTGATCCCGCACGAACAAAACCTCAAGGAATTCACCCGGCTGGCAAAAGAGTTGAACGACCTTATTGCAATGAAAGAGAAGCGACTGCAGGCCCGCGCTGACAAAGAAAAATCGGCCTAAGGTTGAGAGGGGTGTTGCCCCAATGGCCCTGGAAATGGAGAAAGCGTCCGGTTGCCCGACCATCCATTGAAGTAGTTGAACGATAGTTGGAACTTTCAGCGACGATCCTCGTATCCTCAGAAGAGTTTTAGCTCGACGGGCGATTTCGCGCTGGCCGTCGGAGATGATCAGACGGATTGCAGAAGCGTGGCCGCGTCTCAAGGCCAGGGTGGCCGGGGCCTTTTATTTGCTCGCCGTGCTGACGGCCGCGTTCGCCGAGGGCTTCGTTCGCGGCAGGTTGCTCTATGCAGCAGGGCTCGTCCCGGTCGCGGCCTTTGTCATTGTGACGCTGCTGCTCTATCAGCTCTTTAAGCCGGTGAATAGGAGCCTCGCTTTGCTCGCGGCGCTCTTCAACCTCGTCGGGCTCACTTTTGAAGCCCTTGAATGGCACCTCTGGGGGGTGAACATCGCCCTGATATTTCACGGGCTCTATTGTCTCCTGATCGGTTTTCTCGTTTTCCGGTCGGCCTTCCTGCCTCGAATGCTCGGCGTGCTGATAGCCATTGGCGGCTTGGCTTGGCTGACCGATCTGTCAATACCACTCACAGACCACCTGTCACCTTACAACGTGATCTCCGGCTTCATAGGAGAAGGATTGCCCATGCTCTGGCTCCTCGTGATCGGGCTGAACGGTCAACGAGGGAAGGAGCAGGCCAGCGCAGAGACAGAGGGCCCATCATAGCGTGCCCATAAGTCCTTGGCTAATGGCTGGCGTGAGAAAAAGAAAGCATGAGCACAGTTGAAATGACGAAGCGGATTGCAGGCGCGTCACCGCGTCTCAAAGCTAGAATCGCCGGCCTCTTGTACTTGCTTATCTTCATCGCAGCCCCAAGCGGTGCTGCGACCGCCACGCCGGCGAAGATGATTATCACCCTCACCGGCGATACCGGCGTGGCGCTCATCCTCTATGATTTGCTCAAGCCGGTAAGCACAAGCCTCTCTCTGCTTGCGGCGCTCTTCAGGCTCATCTTTGTCGCTGTTATGGCCGTCAACTCACTGAGCTATTTCGGCGCCGTGGTCCTCTTCCAGAACGCTCACTCCTCGGCCGCCTTCGATACCGGCTACGCCATCGCCATGGTGCCTTTCGGACTCTATTGTCTCCTGATCGGCTATCTTATTTTCAAGTCAATCTTCCTTCCTCGGATTCTGGGTGTGCTGATGGCGCTGGCGGGCTTGGGCTATCTGACGTTCCTGTGGCCCCGGCTCGGAAGCCATCTATTCTTCCCCTACATTCTGATCCCCGGCATCGTCGGGGAAGGATCGCTGACGCTTCGGCTCCTCGTGATGGGCGTGAACGTTCAACAATGGAAGGAGCAGGCCAAGGCAGCGCGGGCAAGTGGCGGGCCATCCGGAAGTTGAGACCAATGGACGGAGTAGAGATACAGTGACCTCGCCGGGTGAAACGGAAGCGGCACCGCGGGGATACAACCATGCTGAGGGATAACCTGGTGGGGCTCATCGAGCCGATGCTCAGCAGCGCGGGGAGCTTATCCTCTCGCGCTGGGCACCGAGAGCAAACAGCTATCGGACGATAGAACCCCATGCCTTGAAAATCCCCGCCCCAAATGGGGCGGAATCTACATTTCGCCCCATGGCCGTGCGGTGGATGTTTTCATGCGTGAGGTTGAATGCTCCAATTGCGGAGCGCTCGCGCGGCACCGCGATGCCATCCTTGAAGATAGAATTCAGCGTCAATCGGTGAAACGTGGGGGGCGAGAACTATGCGCCGACTCCCCCCGCACAGCTGTTTTCCAAAGGATAGGCCCATCCCAAACCGGTCCATCTGGTCACTCAGACTACTCGATGATGACGGGGAATCTCGCACCGCGCGTCGTTGACCATCGCAACCTCGGTCCTGCCGCGAATCGAATCGCCGAACTTGCGCTCAATCGCTCGGAAGGTGGATGCGATAGGGGAGCGCTGGTTTAGTCTCTCCGACCAGGACTGGCACCCGCTCACTTCTTCTTCTCCGGCTTGTTGGGGTTATATCTCGAGTTCGGATCGAACATGGCTTGGTCCAGTCCCTGGTTGTAGTGAGCCGCGCTCACGAACCGCTGAGACTGCATGTCGCCGTTAAAGAACCGCGTGAACCCATAGGGAGTGTTCACTCCCTGCACCACGCGGTAGTTGTCATAGAGTTCTTCTTCCACGTCGCGCTGCCGGTCGACCGGATCGCGCCACGAATAACTTTTCTTCAGCGGCAAATGGGTGTCGACATCGAGAAACAAATCGACCGCCTCATCTTTGGCGTTGATCAGCGTGATCTGCTCGGCCACCACATTTCCCGCCAGGGCGTTGCCGTCATAAAAAAGCGCCACCGCCGGATCGTTCACCCAATACTTGAGCACCGTCTCCAGCGAAAACTTGCGCCGCCGCAAATAATCCTCGAGGTCCTTCGTCTCAACCGCGCGCGGCCCTTTGTAAGTCAGCTCATACCCTTTGTTGCCCGTGTAGAGATATGCCACGTCGCGCTCCGGTGTGACCTCGATGCGCTCCTTATCGGGATACTGCACAAACCGCCAGAACAGAACGCCGTTGCTGTTCGGGCGGCCATGAAAAAAGCTGTAGCTGCGTCCTTGTTCCGACATGTCGTGAACATTGAGAAACGCCTGCCCGCCCAGCGCCTCGATGGCTTGCTCCAGCAGCCCCCGCGCCTTGCGGGCATTGGCAAGATCTACGGCCGGGATGGATTGGGCCGGAGTGAGCGCCGCGACTGAGGGCGAAGTCTGGGCCGAACCCGGAGATGCCGGTTGACTCGAAGTGGCCGAAGCAGCAATTTGCCGGGAACTTGGCCCTGAAGAAGCCGGCGCGCCTGCCTGGCCGGAACCAACAGAATCGGCAGCCAAGATCACAGCCAGGCCAAGCATGACGATGAGAACCGAATATTTCATGCTCCGATCAACGAGAACTCCGCATCCCCCAACTCTCCACTTCGGTTGGATGCCCAAACCAGAAATTGTAGCTGCTTGTCCTGTGGCGCGGCGGCGCCTTCGCCCGCGAAATAGCGCAGCCCACGAGATCCCCCAGGGCGGGCTAATGAAGGCGCGGTCCTGGGGGATGACGACCCACCCACTCACCCCACCAGCACCGCGCCTCCGTTCACATTGAAAATTTCTCCGGTGATAAACCCCGCATGTTCGGTGCACAAAAATAGTACCGGAGCGGCAATTTCCTCGGGCTTGCCCGCTCGCCCCAAAGGAATCGTGCGCCGAATCTCCCCGCCAGTCTTGGGGTCTTGCAGCGCCGGTTTCGACATGTCGGTGTCGACCCATCCGGGCGCAACCGCATTCACATAAATGCCCGAGGAAGCCAGTTCCCCCGCCAGGGTTTTTGTCATGCTGATGATCGCGCCCTTGGTCGCGGAATAATCCACATGGAACGCCTCGCCCCTTTGCCCGCTCGTCGAACTGAGCAGGACGATATGCCCCGCCGCCGCGCCCATGCGAGTCTGGGACTTCATCTGCGCCACCGAATATTTCACCAGCCCAAACACCGCATCCAGATTGATTGAAAGCGTTGATCGCCACTGCGCAACCGTCATGTTCTCGACCGCAACGTCTTGGGCCGGCCAGACGCCGTGATTCGCAACCAGAACATCGATTCTGCCGAAATGCTTGACGGCTTCGGCCACAAGGCTCCGCCCCGAATCTGGGCCGTTAAAATCGCTCTGAATGGCGCGACAATTTGCCTCGCCGCATTCCTTGGCCAGCGCTTCGGCCTGCGACTTCGCTTTCTGGTAGTTAAATGCAACCTTTGCGCCCGCCATGGCGAACAGGCGCACCGTGGCCGCGCCGATGCCCCGCGAACCCCCAGTAATCAGGGCCACTTTGCCCGAAAGAGAAAGTGAAATGGACATGCAAACAGTTTCAGGTTTCGAGCCGAAGATTGGCAAGTGTGCCGGCCAGGAAGATCAGCGGACGCCGATTCAGCCGTGCTTAGATCGAGTCCTTCGCCGCCGGCGCCCGTTCCGATTTCAATCCGCGCGTCAGCAACCGCACCAGCATTCCGTCGAATCCAGTTCCGCTCATTTTTGCCAGTTCATCGAGCGCTTCCTCGGGAGTGCGCGCCGCCGAAATCGACTGTTCGGTCAGCATGTTCGCATACGCATCGGCGAGGGCGATGATCCGCGCCCACAGCGGAATCTGCTCGCCTTTCGCCCCGCCCGGATAGCCCGATCCGTCAAAGCGCTGATGATGGTGCTCAATGGCCTGCCGCATCATCGCGCTGTGGGGCAGAATGCCGACAATTTCCGCTCCCACGCGCGCGTGCATCCTTACCAGAAAGAATTCGTCATCGGTCAGCGGCCCCGGCTTGTTCAAAATCCGCTCCGGAACAAAAATCTTTCCCACATCGTGGATGCGCGCCGCATATACCAGGTCCGAAGTGTCTTCCGCCGGCATGTGCATGCCCCGCGCCAGAATCTCGGTGTAGCGGGCGACCATGTCGCCATGGCCCGAGGTCCGCATCTCGCGCGATTCCGCCGCTCGGCTCAAAACTTCGATCGACTCTTTCAACAGGGGGACATTGCAATCTTCTTCGCCCCCGCACATCTTCACCAGCATCGACGTCAGCTCTTCCAGACGCTCCGGCCCGTTGTGCTCACGCTGTAAAAATCCCTCGATGTAAGCCGAAATCTGCTGCCGCTGCGCAGCGAACTCCTCGCCCGCCACAAACTCCTGCGCCGCCGAAACTCGATTGCCTCCCGATCGCTTCGACACGTACATGCCGGCATCGGCCACGCGAATAATGTCTTCGATGGAAAACCCGTGGGTGGGAAAACTGGCCACGCCGAAGCTCCCGGTGACGTGGTGCTCGCTCAGCAGCGGATCTGCCGCCATCCATTGCCGCAATCGCTCGGCCAAAACTTCCGCCTGCTCCGGCCCGGTCTCCGGCATGAGGATAATGAACTCGTCTCCGCCGTACCGCGCCACCACGTTCGATTGCCGCGACTTCTGCTCGAGCAGCCGGCCGACGCGAGCCAGCACCAGATCGCCTTCAAAGTGACCCATCGTGTCATTCACTTCTTTGAATTTATCCAGGTCGATCAGCACTACCGAGAACGGCCGCCCCGAACGCGAGGCCCGCTTCCACTCCGCCGACAGCGCTTCCCAGAAAAATCGGCGGGTCTTGATTCCTGTGAGGCCGTCGGTGATCGATTGCTGTTGCAATTTCTGGAAGACAAACGCATTGTGCAGCGCGGTCGCCAGCAAATCGGCGAGCGTATTCAGGATGAGCACGTCCTGCGGCGAGAACGCACTTTCGTCGCGGCTTTCAATATTCAGCGCCCCGAGCAGCGTCTCGCCGTAAGTAATCGGAATGCACAGCACCGAGCGCGACTCCGGCAAAATCGCTCCCATCTGGCCTTCCACCCCGTTCTGCACCAGCGCGCGTTCTCCGGTGCGGGCCACGCGGCCGAGAATTCCAAATCCCAGGGGAATACGCTTGCCCATCGCATGCGCGGTCGCTCCCGCTTCCGCCTTGATTTCAATTTCCTTGGTTCCGTAGTCCAGCAATCCAATGCCGATGTGATCGAAGCTGAAATTCTTTTGAATCTCCCCCACGATCTGCCCCAGCATGTGAACCGGATCGTCGCTCGAAATGGCGGTTCGCGAAATGTTGTTGAGAAAGGCCAGTTGCCGCGACCGCCGCTGTTCATCGGCGAACAGCCGCGCGTTCTCCACCGCCACCGAAACCTGCCCCGCCGCAGTCACCAGCACATCGAGATCGCGCTGCTCGAACATGAACTCGCGCTCCTTGCTCATGGCAACCATCACCCCGGCGGGCTTGTTGCCCAGCAGAATCGGCGCCGCGCACAGGCACTTGGCCGGTTGCGCGGGCTTGTAACTCACGCCCAACCGCGCGCGCGTTTTCTCTAACTCCGAGCGGATCAGCAGCGGTTGCCCCGTTCGAATCACGTATTCCGTGAAGGCGTTGTCCATTTTGCGCGAACGCTTGGGCAGAATTCGTCCGTTCTCCAGCTCCAGTTCGAAGCGGACCTCGTCCCCCTCGTGAAACGCAATGTAGAAGTTGTCGGTATTGAAAATCTGTCCCAGCTCGCTGTGAATCGTACGCAGCACTTCATCCTGATCGAGCCGCGAACTGATGGCTTTGCCGATCTCCGTGAGCAGTTCGTATTCCTGCGTCCGGCGATGCGCATCGTGGGCGATCAGATAGTTCTCAATCGTCAGCCCCAGCTGCAGCGCCAGGCCCACCATCAAGCGCGGGCCGGATGTTCCAAACGCGGTTCGCTCCGCATGAGGAAACAAAATCACGCCGAACGTGTGTTCGCGGGTTTGTAAACTCACGGCCGTCAGATTGCGAATCTCGGCTTCGGTGAAAACTCTCTTGAATTCGCTGAAGGTCGCCGCCGAACCAATCGGCAACTGCTCGGTGAGCTGGGCGAGATTGTGAACCGTAAATAATCCGCCTTGCCGGTATGCCAGCTCGCAAAGGTATTGTCCCGCGCCAGTTTCGGTCAGCTTGTCGAGAAATTCCGGGGAGAATCCCTGCTGCACCGAGGGCAAAAGGTTTCGCCACCGCTCGCCAATGTAGAGAATGGCCCGCCGCGCCGAGAGCGCTCCCGCCAGCCGGTCCAGCGCCGCTTGCAGGCTGGGCAGCAAATCCTCGGCCAGGAGCAAGCGCCGCGGATCGACCCCCAGGGTCGAAAGGGCCAGCGTATTTTCCTGCACCGCGTTGCGCTCGTTTTCAAACAGCACCATCACCATGGCGATGCCCAGCAACATCTGCGGCACCGGTCCCAGATAGTTGGCCGCGCTGCCGAATCTAGCGCCCCAGGGATTCCGGAATTGACCGGCACCCATGAGCACGCCCCACAACGCCAGTGAAAACGCCAGCACTTTGAAGGCCAGCGAGCCCCGCCGATGACCGTTCAAGTAGAAAACCGCCGAGCTGTACAACAGCACCGTGGCGATTCCAATATCGAGCGCAATCGCCGGCTGCGACGTGACCTGGAACACTGCGCCGGCCACATGGGCCTGGAAATCGAGCCAAACCAACACCAGCCCCGCCGCTCCCACGGCGGCGTCATACCACATGAACTGGGTGCGGCCCCGCATCAGGCGAGTCGAGACGAAGATGCACATGGCCATGGCCAGCAGAGACAAAGAGCTCGCACAAAAGGCCAGCGGCGAAGGCGCCCGGTAGAAGGAGAACGCATCCAATACGTAGTGCAGCGTATAGGCCGCCCAGGCAAACTGCCAGGCGCGGAAGTAGGCCTGCCGGCTCTGCTCGAACAGGTAGGTGAACACCAGGAACAGCAGCAACGACACCGCTCCCGGAATCACCACCAAACTGATGACAACGCTGTTCATGAGGCCGGCTCACCTTCTGCGCCCACGCAAGATACAACGGCAGAGAACAAGGTGATTACTCCAAATCAATGTTTTCACAGGCGGGGATGTGAACACAATAAGATTTAAGTACGACGCCCGAGACTTAACACTCATAGAATCTGTTGGATCTATTTGGACGCACGGCGCAAACTTGCAATCACCCGGGGCATCGCCGGCTTGACGCTGCTTTTCTTCCGCCCCTACCATCGAATGCTTAGCCCTATGGCCGATTCGTTTTATCATCCCAGACCGCGGGTGCGCTTTGCGCCCTCGCCCACTGGCTTTTTGCACGTCGGCAGCGCCCGCACCTTCATTTTTAACTGGCTCTACGCCCGCCACCACGGCGGCACCATGATCCTCCGCCTGGATGACACCGATGTCGAACGCAACACGCAAGCCTCGCTGGACTCGATTTTCGAGGGCCTGAAATGGCTCAACCTCGGCTGGGACGAAGAATACAAACAATCCGAGCGGCTCGAGCTTCATCGCAAAATCGCGTGGTCAATTTTCGAAAAAGGTCTGGCCTATCGCGACTTCACTCCGGCCCACGCGGGCGACGCCGAAAAATCCGGCGTGCAGGGAACATGGCTTTTCCATGCTGGGGCGCGTGAGCTTGCTCGCGAGGAAAGCGACCGCCGCGCCGCCGCAGGCGAGCCATTCGCCCTGCGTTTCCGTGTGCCGCGGCCGGCCGGGCCGGAAGCGGGAGAAACCGGGGTCAGGGGGGGACCGCCGCCCTCGCCTGCCCGAGACGCAGCCGAAGGGGCTGTCCGATTTGCCCCAGGCAAATTGTGCGTCCACTTCACCGACGCGGTCTACGGGGAGCAAGTCAAAGCCACTGACGATATCGAAGATTTTGCTTTGCTGCGCTCTGACGGCATGCCCACTTATCATCTTGCCTCCTGCGCCGACGACGCCGATCTCCGCATCTCCCACGTCATTCGCGGTCAGGACCACCTCACCAACACCTTCAAACACGTGCTCATCTTCGAAGCCGCCGGATTCACGCCGCCTCAGTTCGCGCATCTTCCCCTGCTGGTCGCGCCCGATGGAACCAAGCTCTCGAAGCGCCGTCACGGTCCGGTCGTCAGCGTAACGACTTACCGCGACGCCGGATTTCTGCCCGAAGCTTTGATCAACTTTTTATGTCTGCTGGGCTGGTCGCCGAAGAACGATCGCGAGCACATGTCGCTCGAGGAATTAAAAGATGCGTTCTCGCTCGCAGGCATCAATCGCTCCAACGCAGTCGTGAATTTCAAAGAAGCGTCTGCCGGCTCTCTCGAATCGGCTTCCCAAGCAGAGGTCATTCCTTCGACTGGCGCAGCCGGTGAGCGGAAGCCGCTTCCCGCAGGCACCGAAATCTTCGATCCCAAAGCTCTCTGGCTGAACGCCGAGGACATTCGCGGATTGGCGGTCGAAGACCTGAGCGCGCGGCTGCTACCGATTATGCGCGCCGCCGGTTACCGGGTTTCGCCCGAAAAAATGCTGCAAATCACGCCGCTAGTCCGCGAGCGCATCAAGCTTCTGCGCGACGTGCTCACCGCCGCCGATTTCTTCTTTGTTGTGCAGCTTCCACCCTACGATCCCGCCGAACTCATCCCGCAAAAGGGAGATACGGCCATGGCCCTGAAAGTTCTGCAGAAAGCGCAAACGATCCTCTCCACGGTCGAGTTTAGGCACGACCCGCTCGACCGGGCCTTGCGCGCCGCCGCGCCGGAACTCGGCGTCAAAACCGGACAAATGTTTCAACCGATTCGTGTCGCCGTCTGCGGCCGCAAAAATGCGCCGCCCTTGTTTGAGACGCTCGTGGTTCTTGGTAGGGACACCTGCATGGAACGAGTCGCACAGGCGATGAAGACACTAGAACGGCCTTGGGCCTAGAACTCCGATGGCCCTCCGGAGGACGCGAGGATGTTGCAACCCGAGCCAAACTCCCTCCTTCACCAGCGCATCGCTGTGGCAGATTTTGTTGCATCTCTCCCGCCGCTCCGTGAACATTTCTTCTTGCGATAAGATCAAGCTATGAAGCCGTTATCCGCCGAAGCTGCGCCCGGCGAAATCGCCGCGCCCGAGCCTCCTCCGTGCAACTTCATCCGCGACATCATCGCCGAAGACGTCAAAGCCAACAAGCACAACGGGCGCGTGCAAACGCGCTTCCCCCCCGAGCCCAACGGCTATCTCCACATTGGGCACGCGAAAGCCATCTGCCTCGACTTCGGCCTTGCCGACGAGTTTGGCGGACGCACGAATCTGCGTTTTGACGACACCAATCCCCAGAAAGAAGATAAGGAATACGTCGAGTCGATCAAGAACGATGTGAAGTGGCTCGGCTATCAGTGGGATGGTTTGTATTACGCTTCGGATTATTTCGATCAGCTCTACGAGTGGGCAACCAAACTGATCAAAGACGGCAAGGCATATGTAGACGATTCATCTGCCGAGGACATTCGCAGGTATCGTGGAACTCTCACCGAGCCGGGTAAGGACAGCCCTTACCGCAATCGCTCCATCGAAGAAAATCTCGGCCTCTTCGAGCGCATGAGAGCCGGCCAATATCCCGACGGCTCGCGCGTTCTGCGCGCGAAGATCGACATGGCTTCGCCCAACCTCAACCTGCGCGATCCGGTGATGTACCGCATTCTACACGCCGAGCACCACCGCACCGGCAATAAGTGGCCGATTTATCCGATGTACGATTTCGCGCACGGCCAGTCGGACTCGCTCGAAAACGTAACGCACTCGATGTGCTCGCTCGAGTTCGCCGACCACCAGCCGCTTTACAACTGGTTCATCGAGCAGCTGGGAATTTTTCCGTCGCGGCAGATCGAGTTCGACCGCCTCAACCTCACCTACACCATGATGAGCAAGCGCAAGCTGCGCCAACTCGTGGAAGAAGGCCGCGTCAACGGTTGGGACGATCCGCGCATGCCCACGCTCAGCGGCATGCGCCGCCGCGGCTACACCCCTAAGGCGATTCGCAATTTCGTGCAGGCTGTCGGAGTTTCGCGCACCAATGGAACCGTCGAGCTGGCCATGCTCGAACATTTCGTCCGCGAAGACTTGAACCGGCACGCCCCGCGGGTGATGGCCGTGCTGCAGCCGCTGAAAGTGGTAATCGATAACTATCCGGAAAATCAGGGGGAAGAAATGGACGCTGTGAACAATCCCGAAGACGCGAGCGCGGGCACGCGCAAGGTACCATTCTCGCGCGTGCTCTACATCGAGCAGGACGATTTTCGCGAAGATCCGCCGAAAGGATATTTCCGTTTGTCGCCGGGCCGGGAAGTTCGCCTGCGCTACGGATACTTCATTACCGCGAAGAGCGTCGTGAAAAACGAGGATGGCGAAGTGGTTGAAGTGCACTGCAGCTTTGATCCCGCCACCCGCGGCGGCAACGCGCCCGACGGACGCAAAGTGAAGTCGACCATCCACTGGGCTTCCGCCGCACACGCGATCGATGCCGAGGTGCGAATTTACGAGACCTTGTTCAGCAAAGAGAATCCCGACGAGGTGCAGGAGGGCGGAAACTTCACCGAGAACCTGAATCCGCTTTCCCTGGCAGTGATTGCGCAGGCCAAGCTGGAGCCGTCGCTCGCAAATGCGCCGCTCGGCGCGCGCTTTCAGTTCGAGCGCCTGGGGTATTTCTGCGTCGATCCGGATTCGAAGCCGGGCAAGCCGGTGTTCAATCGGACGGTGGCGCTGAAGGATACTTGGGCGAAGGTGAAGAGGAGCCGGGGGTGAAATTGCAGGGCTTGCCCATGCCTGTGGCGTTTGGAGTACGCGCAATTGAACCGGAGAAGCCTAGCAAACGCAAAACCCCGAGCCGGAATTCCACTCAGGGTCAGCACGCTAGCCGGTCGAACTCCGCAAAAAGAATTATGGGCAGCGAGAACCACATGCTCAATCATTTCCCACTTGCTCATCCTGAGGCACGTTCTTTGCGCTGAATGAGCGATGCCCCTCGCCAGCTTCTGAGGAAGTCGGCCCGTGGTCGTCGAAAGTTGCTTGCCTGCAGTGACTTCCATCTTTTGGAAGTCGCCGGGCCAGCTAGCGCCGCTGCTTGGGCTTCTACTCGAGGGCCCGCAGAAAACTCCCGCTGGCCGCATCCTGTCTCCGCCCTGTCCAGCGAGACCAGGGTGAGGCAGAGGGCGGAGCTGGTACCCCAACCTCACAAGCCCAGAACTGACTTCCCCCCCCGCTGCGCAGTCTAAACGACTATGATTTCGAATGGTGGCGCTTCAGATCGCCTCACATTCACATGCGTCCAGCGATCCCCCACACCTTGCTCGCGCAGATATTGGGC
>JASHRB010000441.1 GCA_030037575.1 Candidatus Sulfotelmatobacter sp.
CAACAGCACCCGGGTTCTGATCGCCGACAATGCCGGCGCGATGTGGTTGTTCGACTTCGATCCCAGCACCTTCCATCCCCACGGGGTGCGGAAGCTGAATCTACCCTGGCGGACTGCCCAATTCAGCTACCTGCAGCCGGACATTCTGTATGGAGTTGCAGGGCGGGATCCCGTTTTCCAACAGTATGACGCTGCCAGCGACAAGCTCAACACGATCGCCGACGGCTCGCATTGCGTTTCGCTCAAGGCTGGGGATTTCGGCACGCTGTTTGGCATCAGTGCAGACGACAATCGCCTGCTGGCGGTTTTCGGGCCACAGCAAGACACCAATTATCTCGTGTATGTTTACGACCGCCAAAAGGGATGCCGATGGTACAACACGCGGACCGGCGAGATGGGAGGCAAGTGGGGCTCGTTGGGAACCATCGCGGCACCATATCGTTTTGCCATCCACGACGCCCGTATCTCCAAGTCCGGACAGTTCGTGCAAATCTCGGGAGGCGGTAAGGGCCCAATCTATTGGGATGTGGGAACGACGAACGTAGTGCTCTGCGCGGACAAGGAAGATCAATGTCTGGGCCACCATGCAATGGGCTACTCGCACATGGTAAATTCGCCCAATCGAAAGCACCCTTTGGAACTGGTGGTGCGCCCGTTAAATGATCTCATGGCATTCAAGCCCATCATGGGACCTCTGCCGCCGCTGGTGGGTTGGTACGATTATCACATCTCCTGGAATGACGCCGATTCTCAGGATGATAATCCGGCTTGTTTCTCCACTTATCGTCCGGGAAATCCCAGCACCCCGGGCGCGCCACTGATGGTCAGCGGACCATGGGAGAATGAGATCGACTGCGTAGAAATGGATGGAAAAGACGCAACCGTGTGGCGCTTCGCCCATACCTACAGCACCGCCAAGAACGGCTTCTGGTCGCAGCCTCGAGGCAACGTGTCCCAGGACGGCCGGTTTTTCGTCTTCACGTCGGATTGGCAGGATCAGTTAGGGCTCGGACCTGGTGGAAAGGGCTATCGAACAGATGTTTTCATCGTTGAACTGCGCTGAAAGGAACCCATTTGGATCCGCAGGATGTTGCCGTACCCAATCCTGAATCCCCAACCCTGAAGGTCGTTTCGGCTCTGGCTGGGCCGAACCGCACGCTCGATCGTTCCCTGGCCGACAGTCTGGCCTGGAGAGCTGCCGCGAACTGGTCCAGTCAGATCGTTAGTTGGGCTTCCTTCCTGATCGTTGTCCGCCTTCTTTCACCGGCGGATTATGGTGTGGCCGCGATGGCCATCATTCTCTGGCCATACTTGCGCTTCCTGGGAGAGTTTGGCATCAGCCAGACGGTGGTGACGCTCCGCGACCTGACCGACGACCAGATCGCGCAGTTGAACTCAATCGCTGTGATACTGGGATTCGCGTGTTTTGGACTGAGCGCTCTCCTTGCCAAGCCGCTGGCACTGTTCTTCCGAACACCAGCTCTGGCTCGCCTGGTAATTGTGGCCTGCACTGGTCTGGTTGTCCTCGGCTTCCGGGCCGTCCCCGAAGGCCTGCTCGCCAAGGAAATGCGCTTTCGGCGGCTCGCAGGTTTGGAAGCTCTTCTGGATGTAGTGTCCGCCGTTGCCACTTTGCTGATGGCGTACTGGAAAATGGGATATTGGGCGCTGGTGCTCGGAAACCTGGTCGGCTACACCGTGCGCAGCACTTTGGTGGTGATTTCCCGGCCACATCGATATGCGCTTCCCGAGCTGCGTACCATGCGCAAGCCACTGACATTCGGTTGGCACGTGCTGGTTTCCGCGGTGGCTTGGTCCGCCTACGAAAGGCTGGACAACGCGACCGCCGGGCGTGTTCTGGGTCAGGCCGCGCTCGGTTTTTACGGCTTAGCGTGGAGCCTCGCCAACGTACCCCTCGAGAAACTGACAACTTTGGTCACCACGATCTTGCCGTCCTACCTGGCGGCCGTGCAAACAGACCCACCCGCTTTGCGGCGATATCTACGCACGCTCACGGAAGCGCTGTCGCTGGCCACCTTCCCGACCACGATTGGTCTTGCCCTCGTGGCGCGCGAGTTGGTTCCCCTTGCGCTGGGGCAAAAGTGGGAGCCGATGGTGACCTCGCTGGAAATTCTTGCGGTTTATACCACCTTCCGGTCGATCGTTGCGCTTCTACCCAAGGTGCTCACGGCCATTGGCAATCCCCGCTTTGTCATGTGGAACGATCTGCGCGCACTCGTGATTCTTCCCTGCGCCTTCTATATCGGCAGCTATCGGGGGATTGCGGGAATCGCAACAGGCTGGGTTGTAGCCTATCCCCTGGTGGCATGGCCCCTTTATCGGAAGACCTTCCAATCAATCGGAATGCAGGTGGGAGAATACCTGCGCGCCCTGCGTCCCGCCACGGATGGCATCGTGGTGATGACTTTGGGGGTGCTGCTGCTGAAGCGAGTCATTGCTCCCTCGCACTTGCCCTTGTTGGCTCGTTTACTTTTCGAAATCCTGACGGGAGTGGTTTTATATACCGGCACCCTGCTTATTCTCCACCGCAGCCGGATTTACGTTTTTCTGCAAGCCGCCAGGACTGCACGGCAAGTCAGGAAGTAAGGTTCCACTGACGGGCAGTGTTGGTTTGCAGGGGCGGCCACTCGATTAATCGGTGGGGGTGCGCCCTAACTTAACCAGGCTTCGCGAAGGTGATCGTAGGCGGTGTTTCCAAGCACCCGGCGGAGGCTACCGCGCAAGCGGTCGCGCGCTCTCAACTGCCACAAGCCGCGTCCGCGGCAAATTGCCCAGAAAGCCTGAGAACTGGTTTCGCGTCGAAGGGCAACACGGCCCAGCTGCAACAGGCTGGTGGACTTGGTATTCGCCCGGATGCGGCTAGTGGCTACGGTGCGGTACCCGGCTCTCTGCGCTACTTCGAGGGAGCGACGATCATACCTCCCGCCCGGGCAGGAAAAATGGACGACCGGTTGCCCCAGAATCCGTTCAAGTTCTGATTTGGCATCAACAATCTCGCGATGAAGTCCTGCGTTGTCCAGACCGGTCAGGTAGGCATGAGTCATCGAGTGACAGCCAATTTCAAAGCCCAACTGCGCAAGCTCGCGTAATTGTCCGCCCGACAGATGCCCGGGATGTCCCAGAAACCCCGATGTAATGTAGAACGTGCCGGCGAAACTCATTTCTTTCAAGATGGGTGCAGCCACCAGAAGGTCAGTTTCACAACCGTCATCAAACGTGACGGCAACCCCATCGTGCGGGGGAAAGGCTAGCGCCTCACTCACGCTCATTCCCCGCCAGCCATGCCGGCTGAGCCATGTCATTTGATTGCCGAATTCGGATGCTCTGAGAACGTAGCGCACGTAGCCGGGCGAGGAGTGAACGGTCGGCCGCGCCGGCACTTCCAGTTCGTGATACATCAAAAATACGATGCCGGACTCTTTCATCACCTTTCCCGGAGGGGCGGCGGAAACATACGCCGCCTCGCCCTGAAAGCTATTCTAACTGCGCCATGATAAGATCGGTTGGCTTTGGCTCGCTTGCCGGCCGATCGCCTTGCTTGTGATTGAGCCTGTCGATTCCATGCCATGCCCTCATCCGCCTGCCGTGCATTCCCTCCCCTGATGTGGCTCCTCCTAGGTTTGGTTCTGGTCGTACTGCTCTGGATGCTGTGCGGCGCCGATTTGCTGATGGCCGCCGGCCGGCTGCCATCGCGTCTGGATGCGGCCGTCGTGCTGCAGGGTTCCATGGTGGCCGAGAAGACCCGTATTGCCGGAGCCATGGCATTGTTGAAACAGGGAATTGCGGAGAGAGTTTTGCTCAGTGTTCCGAAGGAATCGTATTGGGGAGAGTCGATTCCGCCGGTGGCCCGTGCCTATCTGGAGC
>JASHRB010000442.1 GCA_030037575.1 Candidatus Sulfotelmatobacter sp.
GCTTGGCCATCGCTGCATGAAGTGCCAACCAGGGTTACGCTGTAGGCTCCCCTTCTTGCGAATCGTGCATCCCAGGAATACGGCTCCCCCCCAACCACCTTTCGGCTGATAATCTGTCGAGGCCATTGCGTTCACTCATCGTTGCAGCCCGCTGGTTTGCTCCTCTCTTTTCCCAGGAGCTTTTGACCTTCCGCCCAGTCGCTCGCATCTCTGCTCACGACCGGAATCTGCTACCGGGCGCTCCGGCGCTTACCCGGACAGCACTTCCACCGGCTAGAACAATGCGTCTTTCAGGACGCTCCATGAGGCCGATTGTAGCAGGCGGCCGCGTCGGAGGTTATTCGCGCCCCTGCGCAAAAACTCTCTGGCATCAGTTTCCGCTGCCGGTACCGCCGTGCTCTGAAGAGCAGTTAGATCGGCTAGAACCTGCTGGCTGTGCCGTTCCGGATCAACCGTGGTATATGCTTTGGCGATCTTTCCCTCCGGTTCGATTCGGGATCAGAACAAGAACCGCAGTTTTCAACATCGTGAGAACCCTCCCCTGGGGTGAGATTAGGGGGAAACCCTCAATTTGGCGCGGAGGTCGCAGCGCGAACGTTGGAACAGTCCTTTCTGGCCAGCAAAATTCTGCGCAATTGAATATCATGGACTGTTCCGCATCATTGCAACGGAGATCAATCGGACGTGCCACAGACGGACACTGACGGTCTGGAAGTGTTGGAAACCCGCGAATGGGTTGACTCGCTCGATTATGTGCTTTCAAAAGGCGGTCCGGTTCGCGCCGGGCGATTGCTGCAGCAATTGGCGCTGCACGCGCGCCGCGCCGCGGGCGTAAACCTGCCTTTCTCGGCGACCACCCCTTATCAGAACACGATTCCGGCGACGCAACAGCCGCCCTTCCCCGGCAGCCAGGAGATGGAACGCCGCATCAAGAGCCTGGTTCGCTGGAATGCGCTCGCCATGGTGGTGCGCGCCAACAAGATTCAGGAAGGCATCGGCGGCCACATTTCCACCTTCGCCTCCGCAGCCACGTTGTATGAAGTTGCCTTCAATCATTTTTTTCGGACGAAAACCGATGGCGGCGACCGCGATTTCGTTTATTTTCAGGGACACGCTGCGCCGGGAATTTATGCGCGGGCCTATCTCGAAGGCCGCATTCCGCGCGAGAAGCTGGAAAATTTCCGTCGCGAACTAAAACCCGGCGGCGGCCTGAGTTCCTATCCGCATCCCTGGCTCATGCCGAACTTTTGGGAGTTTCCTACAGTCTCGATGGGCCTCGGTCCAATTCAGGCGATCTATCACGCGCGCTTCATTCGCTATTTGGAAAATCGCGGACTCAAGCAATCGAGGGGCGGAAAAGTTTGGGCCTTCCTCGGCGATGGCGAAATGGACGAGCCCGAAGCGCTGGGCTCGATCACCCTCGCCTCCCGCGAAAATCTCGACAACTTAATTTTCGTCGTCAACTGCAACTTGCAGCGCCTCGACGGCCCGGTACGGGGCAACGGAAAAATTATTCAGGAGCTCGAAGCCATTTTCCGGGGCGCCGGATGGAACGTGATCAAAGTTGTTTGGGGCTCGGACTGGGATAGCCTTATTCGCCACGATCGCGACGGCCTGCTTGTGCGCCGTCTCGGCGAAATCAGCGACGGTCAATATCAAAAATATTTGGTGGAGAGCGGAGCCTACTTCCGGCAGAATCTTTTTGGCACCGACCCGCGTCTGCTGAAGATGGTCGAGCACCTCTCCGACGAGCAACTGGCCCGCATGAGGCTTGGTGGCCACGATCCAATCAAGGTTCACGCGGCATATCGAGCCGCTGTCGATCACACCGGCTCGCCGACCATCATTCTCGCCAAAACCATCAAAGGCTACGGTCTCGGTGAAGCGGGGGAAGGCAAGAACATCACCCATCAGCAGAAAAAGCTGAACGAAGACGAGCTGCAATTATTCCGCTCGCGTTTCGGCATCCCCATTCCCGACGAAGAAATCCATAACGCGCCGTTCTACCGGCCATCGGATGACAGCGCCGAAATCAAATATCTGCAAGCGCGCCGCCAGCAACTGGGCGGATACATGCCGCAGCGCAAACTTGTGGCCACGCCGCTCAAACCGGTTGCCGACGCGCACTTCGAAGAATTCCATAAAGGCACCGAAGGCCGCGAGGTTTCGACGACCATGGTATTCGTGCGCTTGCTCGGCAAACTGCTTCGCGATCCGCAAATCGGCAGGCTGATCGTTCCCATCATTCCCGACGAAGCCCGCACCTTCGGCATGGAAGCGTTGTTCCGCCAGGTCGGGATTTATTCGAGCGTCGGCCAGCTTTACGAGCCGGTCGACATGGACACGCTTCTTTACTACAAAGAAGCCAAGAATGGACAAATTCTTGAAGAAGGGATCACGGAAGCCGGTTCGATGTGCTCGTTTATCGCCGCCGGTACGGCCTATGCCAATCACGGCATCAACACGATCCCTTTCTTTATTTATTACTCGATGTTCGGATTGCAGCGCATCGGCGATCTGATCTGGGCTGCGGCGGATATGCGCTGCCGCGGATTCCTCATCGGAGGCACGGCCGGCCGCACCACCCTGGCGGGGGAAGGCCTTCAGCATCAGGATGGTCACAGCCACGTGCTGGCCTTGCCGCTTCCGAATTTGATGGCCTACGATCCTGCGTTCGCCTACGAAATCGCCATCATTATTCAAGATGGTATCAAGCGCATGTACATCGACGGCGAATCCATCTTCTATTACCTCACCGTCACCAACGAGCCGCTGCCCATGCCCGGGATGCCGAAGGATGACAACATTCGCCAAGGCGTGCTGCGCGGGCTGTATCGCTTCAAGGCTTCCGAGAAGAAAGAGGCAGAGCCGAGGGCGCAGCTGCTGGGCAGCGGAACCATCATGTTCGAAGTGCTGAAAGCGCAAACGATTTTGCAGGAGAAATACGGCGTAGCCGCCGATGTTTGGAGCGTGACCAGCTACAAAGAGCTTTATCGCGAGGCCAACGATTGCGAACGCTGGAACCTGCTGCATCCCGGCGCGCCGCCCAAGACGCCGTTGGTCACCGCGACCTTGAAGGATGCGAACGGAAAGGCCGCGCCCGGGCCGTTCATCGCCGCATCTGATTACATGAAGGTGCTGCCCGAATCGCTGGCCAAATGGGTGCCGGGACAACTGGTGTCACTCGGCACCGACGGTTTCGGCCGCAGCGAGAATCGCGCTGCGTTGCGCGACTTCTTCGAGGTCGACGCCAAACACATCGTGCTCGCGACCCTCGGTGCACTGGCGCGGGAAAAGAAAATCGGGATCGATCTCGTGAAGCAGGCGGTGCGCGATCTCGGAATCGACCCCAACAAAGCAAATCCGGCGATCAGCTAGAACTTATACGACGTATAACTCATAAGAAAATAATTCGGGGAAAATCAGGAAATGGCATCGGTGATCGAATTCAAGCTCCCCGCTCTTGGCGAAAACATTGAACAAGGCGACCTGGTGCGCCTGATGGTCAAGCCCGGCACCACGGTCAGCGAGGGGCAGGCCGTCATGGAACTCGAAACCGACAAAGCCGTGGTCGAAGTTCCTTCGTCGGTCAGCGGAGTGGTGAAGGATGTCAAGGTCAAAGAAGGCGACAAGATCAAAGTCGGCCAGACGATTTTCATTGCCGATGGCAACAGCAGCTCTGCCGGCGCAGAGCCGGCGAAACCGTCGGACGCGCAGAAAGCTTCAGCCGCATCGGCCATGCACTCCGCTTCCGCGGCCCAATCGGTGGCAACGGCGAAACCCGCGCCCGTAGCTGAATCTGCATCGAGCGCCGCATGGGAGGGCTCAA
>JASHRB010000443.1 GCA_030037575.1 Candidatus Sulfotelmatobacter sp.
GTCTGGCGTGCGCGGGTCGAGCGGCGGCAGGCCCGGGGGGTTGTACAGTTGCGTAATTCCAGCGCCCCAGAAAATCTCACCGATGCCGGCAATGTTAGTGGTGGTTGGCGACTGGGTTTCAAGCATATTGACCACATTTTCGGTCGTGCACTGGTTGTTCAGCCAGACCAGAGAAACGTCGTCTTCGGTGGGTCCGATGCCGGTTGGATTCAGCGGTGACTCGGAATAGGGCAAGCAGCCGGCGTTCGCCGCAATTGTGGCCGGCGAAGTCGAGATGGGGTCGCCCGCGAAGGTTGAAATTCCCAGATAGTGCGAAGAGTCGATGGGGCTCTGCCCGTGCTTCGCGGTAATGACGATCAGCGTGGAATTTATCAATCCATTTTTTTTCAGCGCGCCCATCATCTCGCCGATCGAGAGATCAGCGAACTCGATTTCGCTGAGCAAGGAGGGGGTTGGGGTGCCTTGCCCGTCCAGATAACCTCCCGTGACGGTCGGACTGAGACTTTTCTCGATCAATTTCTGGCCGACGCTCACCGACTGGAAGTTCATCCCGAACACCGCTGGTACGGGAGCCGGGGCGGAGCCGTTGTGCGTGCGGCCGTCAATTTCATTCAGAATCGCATTGACCTTCAAAGTGTCGTAGCACTGAATGTTCTGGAAGCTGTTGGTCCAGGTGTCGGATGATGAGACGGCGCTCTGATCGGGCAAGGGGTTGCAACTGGTTGGGCCGACGCTTACCCCCGGCAGACTGACGGGAATGGAATTAATTTCGGGTGCGTAATAGTCGTCGACGTTGGTGCCCTTCCCGGGGCCGTTTACCGAAGAATAGGAAGGATGCTTGTCCGACCAGGCCGTATATCCGCCGGCGGCGTGCACAACTCCGAAGATGGTATTGGTGCGAACGAAGTTCCAGGGAAAAACCGGAGCGCAGCCCTGGGCCGGGTCGCGCACCAGCCGCTTGGGATTAATCGATTGCACTCCTCCATCCACTCCATTCGGAGCTCCTCCGTTCAGCAAACTCTGGTTGTAGTCGATGCCTTCATCGTACTCGGTGCTGGTTCCCGTCGGGGTGGTGTAGGGAACACAGGGACCGGCAGCCAGTCCATCGCCGGTGGTGACCGCCGGAGGATCAAGCGAACGATCATAGGCGTCATCATAAAACGCTCCCACGCTTCGCGGAGAACCTCCGCTCACCAGAGCCATCAACCCCGGAAACGAGTCAGACGGCTCCGAGGTGTAGGCGAAGAGATAATCGACGCCGGTTGGTTTCAGGGAAGCGATGTTCGGGCAATAGGGCTCACCTCCATTCGTGGTGCTGATTCCGTTGGCGCAGTTGATGAAATCCAGGGCGTGCATGCCATCAATGCTGATGAGCAGAACGTGCTGAATGGAGTTGTGGTTGAACCCTGGGTTGGCCGAAGTTTGAGCAGACGAAGCCGCCAGCAAGAGCGCGGCTACGCAGAGTCCCATGGGGAGTCTGAGACAGCGATTCATAATATTCTCCAGGAGAGGGATTTGGAATCTACCGAGAGATATCAAAGCGGAATAAACGTGGGATGACGGCAGTGTTGCGCGTCTGTAAAAATATGAATAGCAAATCTTCAGCTTCCCGCCGGGAGTAGGGTAAACACCTGAACGCAGAGCCTCCGCCGTATGCCGAATCGGTTCCGCGCTTCTTGCCGGCGGCGAACAGGCCGCTCGAGATCGCGTGCGGGGAAAAGGAGCCGTGCACGCGGCTCCTTTTTTCTACTCACGAGTTTTCTACTCTACGAAGACTATCGTGCAAGCTGAGCCATGACTTCGGACAACACTTGCGTGCCTTCCGCTTGGACGGCCTCCAGCAGCGCCGGACTCAAACCCAGCACCTTGACCATGGTCGGAGCCACCTGCCGGGTGGTGGTCGTCGTCGCCACGGTCCGCGCCGTGAAACCAGGATTCGCCACCAGCAATAGCACGTTGGTATCGTCATGCGCAAACCCGCCATGATCGCCAATCATCGCGGTGCTGCTCGAGTAGGTGACGCCGACATTCGGGGTTACGATAATGTCCGGAGTGCGAGGGTCTTCACCGGCTTCCCAGCCGCCAACGTTATAGTTCAGGGCGACGGTTGGGCCGTAATAGATCTCGCCCATCCCGATCTCGGTGGCATCGCTTTCCAGCATGTCGACCGCGGTGACTACGCTGACTCCCTTTTTTAACCACAGCACCGAGACATCGTCTTCCGTGGCGCCGATACCGGTGGTGTTCAGCGGCGACTCAGAATAGGGAATGAGATCGCCCAACAGCGTGGCGGGCGTATCGGTTCCATCGGCCACGTACCGTGTGGGATCGATCGGCGATTCGCCGTGCTTCGCCGTGACAATGACCAGCGTATCGTTGTAAATGCCCGCCGTCTTGAGGGCAGCGACGATGTTGCCGATGCACGTATCGACGTACTCGATCTCACTCAGCAGTTCCGGGCTGGGCGTCGCGGCAGCGTCCTTGTATCCGCCTCCGCCCACTCCCGCCTCGTACACCGATTCTCCAACATAGACGGCCTGAAAGTTCATGCCGAAGACCGCCGGAACCACCGCGGGGCCGCCCCAGTGCGTTTTGCCGGCAATCTCGTTCAGCAGGGCATAGACCTTGATCGCGTCGTAACACTGGATATTTTCGAAGCTGGCGTTCCACGCCGATGTGCCCAGTGGATCGCGGATCGGATCGCAGGCCGCGCCGTCCAACGTCTTGATTCCCGGCAGGGGTACCACAGTCGAATTCACTTCCGGCGAATAGTAATCATCGAGTCCCTTGCCGCCCGGCCCGCCCACAAAAGAATACGAAGGATGTTTGTCAATCCAGGCCGTATAGCCGCCGGAGGCGTGAATCACACCAAACGCCGTATTGATCCGAATGAAATTCCACGGGTACACCGGCGCGCAGCCGTTCTGCGGGTCGCGCTCCAGCTTCCGCGGATCTATGGAAGCAATTCCACCCTCGGTCAGCCCGGCGCCGGGTGCACCGCCATTCAGCTTGGTATCGTCGATATCAATGCCTTGGTCGTTGTCGGTGGTTGTTCCGAAGGGAGTGGCGTAAGCAAGACACGGCCCTGCCGCCAGGCCGGTGCCGGTGGTTTTCGCCGGCGCGTCGAGCGAGCGATCGTAGGCGACGTCGTAGTAAAGTCCAGTGGTTTTGGGTGTGCCGCCGGAAGCCAGCGCCGCCATTCCCGGGAAAGAATCTGAAGGTTTGGAAGACTCAGTGTTTACGTAGTTGATCGCCGTCTGGCTTAAGCTGGTCAAATTCGGACAATACGGATTGCCGCTGTTTGCCCCGGCAATCCCGTGAGAACAATTATAGAAATCAACTGCGTGCATCCCATCGATGCTCAACAACAGAACATGCTTGATCTTGCCGGAGCCGACGACGTTGGTTTGCGCCCCCGCTCCCGGCGTCGACATCAGAACCGAGGCCAGCATGCCGACCGCCAATACGAGTCCATTGCTCTTCACAGGAATCATAAGAACCTCCGAGAAGGTACAGTATTGGCCGCCAATGTTGCGCCGCTGTTAATTCTCCGTGAAATTTCGTTCAGAGCGTGCAAGGTCGAGCAAAAGCCGGTGAAGTGATTGCCCGACCAACGGGGACGCGGGGAGGCAGATTTCGGCAGTGCGCACTTGCGCCCTTATGTGAATCGTCCCGAGAACGATGACCAAGCGGGCACAGGAGAAATCGCTACTGCGATTGCTCTTTCCCCGCGGGGAGCGGCGGCAGATTCTCCTTCTCGAGTTGCTGATTCAGCTGGGGCAGTGTGGATGTCCTGAAAGCGTTCCAGCTATGGGCGGCGGACTTGAAGGCGGCGCTCGCAGTCTGGAAGACTTCGATAGCCTGGGCGGGCAGGGCGCGATCGCTGCTGGCTACGACTCTCAGCGCCGCAGCCAGGCCGGTGTTGGCCGTCTCCAATCCGGCTGTTTCCGATAACGTGGAGCGGTCTTTGGCGCTTCCGGACAGAATGTCTCTGATTTTCTGCTGGGCTTCGCTCGCCCTGGCTTCCAGGCTGGCGCGGGCGGCGAGTTTCGGCTGCAAGTCGGACAACTGCTTTTGCACCGAGTTGATCTCGGCGAGAAGCCGGCGGCTTTGCATCGCCTGGGTAAAAATCTGTTGGCCGAGTTTCAGTTGTTGCTCCAATTCCTGCGCGGTTGCAGAGGACCGAGGGTCCATTTTGACCGTGAGCGGTTGCCTCCAGGTTTTGCCGTCGACGGTCAGCCGGACTTCGTAGTTGCCCGGCACCGCGCGCGGACCCCGCGGGCTACCGTATTCGCTTCCATCCTCCGGGCCTTCACCGCCGTCCCATGCCAGATCCCACACCACGCGGTGCATGCCTCCGGCTTTTTCGAGGAGCTGGGGCTTGGGCAACCAGCGCTGGGCGATGGGGAGCGGTGTGCGCTCCCCTTCTTTCTGATCCGTCGACGAAAAACTGCGCGTGAGATTGTGCCTGGCGTCGACGATTTCGAGTTCCACCTTTTGCGCTGGCGAATTGAGGTAGTAATCGATGATGGCGCCGTTCGGCGGATTCTCCGCGGTCGGTTCCTCGGGTGGGATGGGAGTGCCGGGGAACGAGTTGTTGTCTATGCGCACGGCGGTTGCCGGGCGATACAGAAATGTGTCTGCAGCTTTCAGCGCATCGCCTGCTTGACGCAGGGGCGCGATGTCGTCAAGAATCCAAAACGAGCGGCCGTGCGTGGCTACGACCAGGTCGTCGCCGTGAATGGCCAGATCCGGCACGGATGTGATCGGGAGATTCAGTTGCAGCGATTGCCAGTTGGAACCGTCATCGAAGGAGACGTAGATGCCGAATTCAGTGCCGGCGAACAGCAACCCGGGGCGGGTCGGATCCTGGCGGACGGCGTGCACGAATGCAGGTGACGGAATACCGCTGGCGATCAGCTGCCAGGATTCTCCAAAGTTGCGCGTGCGATAAATCAACGGGGTGCGATCGTCGAGGCGGTGTCGTTCGACGGCGGCGTAAGCTTCTCCCCGGTTGAAGTGCGAGGCTTCGAGGAGCGAGATTTTGCTCCAGGGGCCGATGCCTTGCGGGGTTACCTTCTCCCAGGTTTTGGCGCCGTCGCGGGTGATGTAAATCAGACCGGTATCGCTGCCCGCCCAGATCAGGTCGGCATCCAGGGGTGAAGGCGCGATGGTGAAGACCACGCCGTATCCGCGCTGCATCGCGTTTTCCACCGTTGCTTTTCCTTGGCTGTTCGCGTCCGGCTGCGCCCCGGTAAGGTCGGGGCTGATGGTTTGCCAGTGCAGTCCGCCGTCGATCGTCTTCATGACGTACTGCGTGCCCAGGTACAAGGTCTTCGGATCGGCGGGCGAGAACAAGAGGACCGGAGTCCATGGATCGCGATACTTGCGCCCGGCGATTTCCGTGCCGAAGGTCGGGGACGGCCAGGGAGTGATGTTCTGACTGAACGAGGTGCGCAGGTCGAAACGGTCGACGCTTCCATAGACCCCGCGTAGATAGATGATGTCGGGATGATTGGGATCGGGAGCAATGTAGCCGCTTTCGCTGTCACCGGCGGGAAACCAGTCGCGGGGCGTGATCTGGCCATGATCGGTACGGCTGAGCACGGCGGCGCTGCCGCTATCCTGCTGTGCGCCATAAACCACGTAAGGAAAACGGTTGTCGGTGATGACGTGATAGAGCTGCGCGGTGGGTTGATTGTACCAGGAGGTCCAGGTTTTGCCGTCGTCGAGGCTGATGGTGGTTCCCTGGTCGGTCGCCAGAACCATGCGCACGGAGTTTTTCGGATCGACCCAAATCTGGTGATAGTCGTCTCCGCCGGGAGCGCCGCGAACCACCGAGATTGTTTTGCCGCCGTCTTCGGAGCGATAGAGCGCAACGTTGGGCACATAGAACACGTCGGCGTGGTTGGGATCGATTGTGATATTGCCGAAGTACCAGGCTCGGCTGGTGAGGCGACGGTCGGCATTGGCGAGAGTCCAGGTATCGCCGCCGTCGTCGGAGCGGTAGAGACCGGATTTCTGCGCGGCATCGATGAGCGCGTAGACCCGCCGGCCGTTGGGCGAAACGGCCACGGCGGAGCGTCCCCAGTCTCCGTCGGGAAGGCCGGAACCGGTAAGCTGCGACCAGGAACGGCCTTCGTCTCGCGAGCGATAGATTCCGCCGCCCGGGCCGTCGAGGGGAGCGTACGTGCTCCACGGAGGACGATGCGTGTGCCAGGTGCAGGCGAACAGGAGGTTGGGCGATTCCGTCGCCATGGCCAAATCGGCAACGCCGATTTCGGGACCCTGATCGAGCACTTTGCTCCAGTGCGCACCACCGTCGATCGACTTGAAGACGCCGCGTTCGGCGTTCGCGGCGTAGGCGTGACCGAGCACACCCACGTAGACCACGTTCGAGGCACGCGGGTCGATGACGATGCGGCTGACTTGCCGCGAATCGCTCAGGCCCACATTCTGCCAGGTCTGGCCGGCGTCGGTGGACCTGTAGACACCATCACCAGAGGCGAGGTCGGAGCGAATGTCAGACTCGCCGGTGCCGGCATAAATCACTTTCGGATCGGAGGCCGCGACCGCCAGGGCTCCGAGGGAAGCGACCGGCTCGCGGTCGAAAATGGGATTCCAAACCATGCCCCCGTCGGTTGTCTTCCAGATTCCTCCGTCAACGCCGCCGAAGTAGAAGGTGGTGGCATCGCCCGGAACTCCCGCGACGGCCACTGCACGTCCTCCGCGAAATGGGCCGATGAGCCGGTACTTGAGGCCGCCGAAAAGTTCGGCCGGTACAGACTGTGCGGCTGGAGCGATCCAGGCCACGCCGAGAAGCGAGGCCACGAGCATCGAAAGATTCCGCACGCCAAGCGAAGCTTTTTTCATGGATCACAACAGTGTAGCGGATGGGAGGGTAGTGGTTGAAAAGTGCTTTTCAACCACTACCGGATGGGAGTTCGTTCTTGCAGAAAGCCAGTTCTGACAAAGCTATTGTGGCGGACACGATCTTCCGACGGGTCCCGCAGGCAGTTTGCCGCATCACATGGGCGTGATTCGCCTCTCGCTGGATGGGGGAGAACCTTCAGCGGCCGTCGAAGGAAGGGAGTGCATCATGCCTGTCCCTCGGATCTGGGGCGTGACCGTGGCTTTTGGTTTTCTTGCCTGGAGCGTTTTCGCCGTCGAATACATTTGGCCCGCGATAAG
>JASHRB010000444.1 GCA_030037575.1 Candidatus Sulfotelmatobacter sp.
TGCGGCGAAGAGCTCGCCGGGCTCGCCGGGGCAATGCGCCTGCTCAAGTTCGATGTGGGCAGCGAATTCGACGTCATCACCGTCAGCTTCGATCCGGGCGAAACTCCGGCCATGGCCGCGGCCAAAAAAGCCGACTTGGTGAAGCGCTACGGCCGTCCCAGCGCGGCTGCGGGCTGGCATTTCCTTACCGGCCAGCCGGAGTCGATCAACGCGCTCACCAGAGTGGTGGGCTTCGATTACCAGTATGACCGCAAAACCCGTCAGTATGCACACGCAACTGCCATCATGGTGCTCACGCCGCAAGGCCGCATCTCGCGTTACTTCTACGGCGTCGATTTTCCGCCCAAGGATTTGCGCATGGGCCTGGTCGAGGCCTCGCAGGATAAAATCGGCAACGCGGTCGATGCCGTGCTGCTCTATTGCTATCACTACGATCCCGAGACGGGAAAATACGGCGCGGTCGTCGGCAACATTTTGCGCCTGGGCGCGACGGTGACCATTCTGTTGCTCGGCGGCCTGCTCATTGGCTTGTGGCGGCTCGATCGCTCCGCCGCCCGGCGCACCGTGCACGGCCGCGCGCGGACAATCTGATGGCCAGCATGAAAACAGCGAACCACCAACGACCAACGACGAACGGCGAGCATGCTCAATAATTTCCCATTGTGGCCGGTTCAGGCATCGACTCTTGCGCACCGCGTGGACGCGCTCTACATTTTTTTGCTCGTCATTGGCGGCCTGATGGCGCTGCTGGTGTGCACGCTGCTGATTGTCTTTGCCGCCCGCTTCCGCTATCGTCCCGGAGTTCGCGCCGAACAGATCGAAGGTTCCACTGCGCTTGAAATCACCTGGAGCGTGATTCCTTTCGTGGTCTTTATGGCAATTTTCGTCTGGGGCTCGGCCGTCTACTTCAGTGAACGTACTCCTCCCGCCGATTCAACCGAGGTCTACGTCGTGGCCAAGCAATGGATGTGGAAGGTGGAGCACGCCGAAGGCCAGCGCGAAATCAACGAACTGCACGTGCCGGTCGGCCGCGACGTCAAACTCATCATGACTTCGCAGGACGTGATCCACAGCTTTTACATACCCGCGTTCCGCATAAAGCAGGACGTGCTTCCCGGTCGCTACACCGTCGAGTGGTTCCGCGCCACCAAACCCGGCGTCTATCATCTGTTCTGCGCCGAGTATTGCGGCACGCAACATTCCGGCATGGTTGGCGACATCGTGGTGCAGGATCCCGCGCACTACGAAGCTTGGATCAACGGCAGCCCCAGCGGCCCGCTTTCCGCCACCGGCGAGAAAATCTTCGCCGAACTCGGCTGCTCCACCTGTCACCGCAGCGATGCGCAGGGCCGCGGCCCGGATTTACAGGGCGTATACGGCACGCCGGTCCAGCTGGAAGATGGGCGCATCGTCACCGCCGACGAAAACTACGTGCGCGAGTGCATCCTCGATCCCGGCTCGAAACGGGTGAAAGGTTTCGCCCCCATCATGCCTACGTTCCAGGGATTGGTCAGCGAAGAGCAGGTCAATGCCTTGGTCGCCTACCTCAAGTCGATTTCAACCAGCAAACCCGCGGAGGGCGCACGAACCAGCGCCCGCACCGCCACGCCCGAGGCCCCGGGCAAAGCCCAACCTAACGGAAGTCAGGTGCAATAAGTTATGGAGATCGCCATCCCTCAACCGGTTGAACGCGAGAATTACTTGAACCAGGAGTACGGAATATGGTCGTGGCTGCTCACCACCGACCACAAGCGCATTGCGCTGCTTTACCTCGTCTCCATCACCTTCTTCTTTTTTATCGGCGGCTTTTTCGCCCTGTTGATTCGCCTGGAGTTGCTCACTCCCGCCGGCGATCTCGTTCAGGCCGACACCTATAACAAGCTCTTCACCATGCACGGAATGGTCATGGTGTTTTTCTTTCTCATTCCCTCCATTCCCGCCACGCTGGGAAATTTCCTCGTTCCCATGATGATCGGCGCGAAGGATCTCGCCTTCCCCCGCATCAACCTGCTGAGTTGGTATCTCTACATCATCGGCGGCATCATGATGCTGCACTGCATGTTGACCGGCGGGGTCGACACCGGCTGGACTTTCTACGCTCCCTTCAGCACCGCATTCACCAACACAAAAATTGTGGAGGCCGGGCTCGCCATCTTTGTCGCCGGATTTTCCTCCATCCTCACCGGCCTGAATTTCGTGGTCACCATTCACCGCATGCGCGCTCCGGGCATGACCTGGTCGCGCCTGCCGCTGTTCATCTGGGCGCACTACGCCACCAGCATCATTCAGTTGCTGGGCACGCCGGTCATCGCCATCACCATCGTTCTGGTTGCGGCCGAGCGCGTCCTGCACCTCGGCATCTTCGACCCCAGGCTGGGCGGGGATCCGCTCCTGTTCCAGCACCTGTTCTGGTTCTACTCGCACCCCGCCGTCTACATCATGATTCTGCCTTCCATGGGCGTCATCACCGAAATCATCGCCTGCTTCTCGCGCAAGCGCATCTTCGGCTATCACTTCGTGGCCTTCTCTTCGATTGCCATCGCGGTCTTTGGCTTTCTCGTCTGGGCCCACCACATGTTCGTCGCCGGAATCTCGGTTTACTCGGCCCTGGTGTTTTCTTTCCTCAGCTACGCCGTGGCCCTGCCCTCTGCCATCAAAGTCTTCAACTGGACGGCCACGCTGTACAAAGGCTCCATTCGCTACGACGCGCCCATGCTCTACGCTTTCGGTTTTCTCGGCCTTTTCACCATCGGCGGCCTTACCGGATTGTTTCTCGCTGCGCTGGGAATCGACGTTCACGTCACCGACACTTATTTCGTCGTCGCCCACTTCCACTACATCATGGTGGGAGGCGCGGTCATGGGCTATCTCGGCGGCATGCACTTCTGGTGGCCGAAAATTTCCGGCAAACTCTATCCCGAAGGCTGGGCGCGTCTGGCCGCGCTCATCGTTTTTATCGGCTTCAATCTCACCTTTTTCCCGCAGTTCGTTCTCGGCTACATGGGCATGCCGCGCCGCTATTACGATTACAGCCACATGCCCGAATTCCAGGTGCTCAACGTTCTTTCCACCGCCGGATCGACCGTACTGGGCGTGGGATATCTCTTGCCCATGATCTATTTCTTGTGGTCGATGCGCTACGGCAAGCCGGCGTCCGATAATCCCTGGAAAGCCGCGGGCTTGGAGTGGAAGAGCACTTCTCCCCCGCCCACTTTCAACTTTGACCAGGAGCCGGTCGTCACCTGGGAAGCTTATAACTACGAGGAGCTGGACGCGCCGCCGCAAACGCAGGAGGTCACCGTTGGCTGACAGCAGCACCGTTATAGGACTTCATCGCGAAGAGGAGCGTCATCCGGAACTGCTGCATCACTTCGCCGAAGCCGGGCAGCAGCGCGATGCCGCCAGCCTGGGCATGTGGGTCTTCCTCGCCACCGAAGTGATGTTCTTCGGTGGCATGTTCTGCGCCTATCTGGTTTACCGCCATTGGTATTTCGGCGATTTCGGCGCCGCCAGCAAATCCATCGACGCCACTCTGGGCGCGGCCAACACCGCCGTGCTCATCTGCAGCAGCTTGACCGTGGTTCTCGCCGTCTGGGCCGCGCAGACCGCGCGCCGCGCCCTGTTGATCGGCATGCTTTCGCTTACCATGCTGTTTGGTCTCGCGTTTCTCGGCATCAAGGGCTATGAGTACTACCAAAAGTTCGAAGAGCACCACGTCCCCGGCCCTTCGTTCAGCTTCGACCACGTTCCCCTGCCCGGCCATCCCGGCGAGTACGCGAACCCGCGCCACGCCCAGATTTATTTTTCTCTTTATTTCCTCATGACCGGTATTCACGCCCTGCACATGATCGTCGGCCTGGGCATTTTCACCTGGCTGCTGGTCATGGCCTGCAAAGGCCGTTTCACGCCCGAATATCATACACCCGTCGAAATCGGGGGCCTGTACTGGCACTTCGTCGACATCATTTGGATATACCTGTTTCCCTTGCTCTACCTGATCGACCGGCATCCGTGAGGCCCGCATGA
>JASHRB010000445.1 GCA_030037575.1 Candidatus Sulfotelmatobacter sp.
GCAGAACCAGCACACCCAGGTTTACCTTCCAATCGATTGCCTGCCGTATGCCCGGCTGGCCCAGGATTTGCCGGGGCTTGAGAGTGAAAAAGAAAAAGGGAGCATTATCGGTCACCGGCGCAACGTTGTAGGCGTATTTTTGCGCGAAGCCGCGCGGATCGTTGCTCGAGATCAGTTCGGCGAAGGGGTTGGACCGCTCCGGCGAGGAGCCCGAAAGGGGATAAATCATTTCCAGCTGGGTATATTTCTTCGACTGGGCCTGGGCAGCGGCAAGTTCGTTGGCCGTAAAAGCTGATTTCTTGGCCAGCACCACGACCGGTATTCCATCCTCATTCAGCGCACCCTGGGAGGCGACGATGAAGTTGCCTGCCGGATTGGCGACCCCCAAATGGTGGAGAGCTTCGAGGGCTACGGCGACCACGCGCAAAGCCTCGCGGGGTTGACGAAACTCCCAGCGCGTGATGGCAATCATGCCGTCCGCTTTCAGGTGCTCGAAATACTCCTGGAAGGCTTCGACCGTGTAGAGATTGTTTTCGCTCAAGGCAAAGGCTCCGGCGGAGGTCGAAGCCCAGGTATCCACCAGCGTCATTTGTACCACGTCGAATTGCTGCGGGGTCGAGCGCAGGTACGAGCGGCCGTCGCTGACGTGAATGTGAACCTCGGGCCGCTGGTAGAGATGTTGTGCGTAGGCGGCGTAGCGTTCGCGCATGATGGTGGTGGCAATGAGGGGATTGATTTCGATGCCGGTCACGCTCCGGCTGCCATTGGCCACGGCGCGCAAAACGTCGACTCCGCCGCCGGGTCCGATGATCGCAAAATCTCCCTGCGGGCGCAGAATATTGGCCAGCGCCGGCGGAGCGGACATCAGATCTTTTTCCCATGCGCTGTCGTGCCAATGGGCGACATCACAATTCATGATGTAGGTGGAGGCGTCGGCGTCGATGACCACGGCTCGTGCTTGACCCTGGCGATCCACTTCGACGCGCGACAAAGCGTTCCATCGGGCGAACTCAACCCACGCCGGATTGCGAAACAGGCCCTTGGCATAGATCACGTCGATCAGCCGGTTGGAGTAATTGAGCGCGATCAGCACGCACAAAGCAACAGCCGTGCCCGCGGCCAGCTGCCGCTGGCGGCGGCTTTCGGACCAGACCATGCCGGCCACCGCTGCGGCGACGGCCGCCGCCAGAATCGTGTTCGGGCCTCCGAGCCAGTTGAGCAGGGGAACCACGGCAATGCAGGCCAGCGCCCCGCCGCACAGATCGGCCGCATAAAGCCGATTCACGCGCCAGGTTTCGCGCGAGAAAACAATGGAAAACAGAAATCCGGTGAGCACAAAGGGCACCGCGGAAGCGAGATAAAGCTGGCTGAGATGCAGACAGTTGCTCCAGGTGACGGTCAGCGCCACCCGTGAATGCAGGACGATTTCGAGCACCACCGGAACCAAAATCGAATTGAGGGTACAAACCCCAGCCGCCAACCTGCGCGTGGGGAAGCGCTTCAGCGGAAGCTTGCATAGATAGGCAAAAACTCCACCCGCCCCCAACCCCAGCAAGGCCACAGAAATCGCAAGAAAAGCGAAGTGGTAGAACAGAACCACAGAAAAAAAGCGGGTGAGCGACAGTTCCAGCAGCAGCGCGGCAAAGCTGGCCAGTCCCAGGCCCAAAAGAAGCGTGCGCTCGGGCGTTGTGGCGGGCGAAGAAACTGGTTTAGCGGACTGGAGCGTCCGAGACATGGAATCAAGTTGGCCAGTCTAGCAGAAGCTCCGATGGTCGCCGGAGTCAACTCTCGAGAATCACTTGCGCGATGGCGTGGGCGGCGGTGTGGGAGACGGAGAGCGCGACATTTTTCACCTTCAGTTTGGCGGCGAATTCGGCGGCGCGTCCGTGAAAGACCATGGTTGGACGGTGGCCTGGCAGGCGCCTGACTTCGCAGTCGCGCCAGCGAACGCCCTGATTCCATCCCGTGCCCAGAGCCTTCATGGCTGCTTCTTTAGCGGCAAATCGCGCGGCATAGCGCTCGACGCGGTTGGCTTTGGAGTCGCAATACCGGATTTCATCGGGCCTGAAGATACGCTCCAGAAAGCGCTCGCCGAAGCGTTCGATCGATCGCCGAATGCGGGGGACCTCTGCGATGTCAATGCCAGTGCCGACGATCATAGGTTCGAGATGTCACAGCAACCGGTCACCGCGATAGATCAATTTGCCGTTGATCATGCGTGCTTCTGCGGTCAGATGATGCGGCTTGACCGGACCAACGCCCTCGATGTGCAGCACCTCGTGACCGTGCGCGACCAGCCAATCTGAAAGCAACAGGCGATGGCAGCGAAAGTATAAACGCTCGGCGCACATGTAAGCGGTGCGCGATCTCTGGGCGAGAGCGATCAGTTCAGCCGCGGCGCTCTGGAACCCGGGGGTAAGCATGTAAGCCGCGTAGTGGCGGAACCCATCGTTGCGCAGAGCGACGTTTGGCGAATGGTTGGTAATTTTCTTGCGATAGCCGCCCAGGGCTTTCATCCAGAGGTACCGGATGGGGGCGGCGGGAAGGCTTTTTTCCATCGAATCACCATTGCATTGCGGCAGCCGCCGCGACCGGGGAAAAGCGCGGATGTGGATGAGAGTCTGAATCTGCTGTGCGCGCAGCGTTTCCATCAAATCCTCGAGCGAACGGGTGGAGTGGCCGAGGGTGTAAAAAGTAGCCAACGACGCTTCGATGCGTCGAAGTCAGTTTGCGATGCGCTTAAGATTGGCGGCGAGGGGGGCATCCTGGTCAGGGAAAACGGTGCGCAGGTCGAGCAGGACGCGGCCCGCTTCGACCCTCGCGATAACCGGCGGCTCGCTGAGGCGTAGCCTGGTGTTGAGTTCGTCTGCACTCAAGCCTTCGCAGGTAAGAGTCAAAAGGCGGGTGGGCAGCGACGCCGACGGCGCTGCCCCCCCGCCGAGCAGCGACTCTCCCTGGATGATTTCGCATTTTAGCTTCGGCGCCTGCATCAGCCGGGCCAATGCTTCCGCGCGAGCACCGATTTCTGCCGGCCTCAG
>JASHRB010000446.1 GCA_030037575.1 Candidatus Sulfotelmatobacter sp.
TTACGAATGAGAACGATGTCGTAGCGAAGATGGAAGAGGCCCTGGCCGAGCTCGTACACAACCGGAACCTGCTTGAACGATTGCGGCAGCAAGGTATGGCCTACGCCCGCGAACGCCTAACTTGGGATGCAAAAGCGCAGGACACTACTCAAGTCCTGCAGTGGGTCTTGCAGCGAGGACCAAAGCCAGATTTTGTCCCGCCGAAGATGCTAACTGCCGGCATTGGCTCCTCCAGTCAAATGGCTGCGCCCTGCGCTGGAGCCCGCGCGTGAGGATTTCGTCTTGAAAGCGTTTTAGGCCGCCGATGATCATGCAAACAAGCAGCGTTGCCGAGCGGTGCCTGGCCCAAGAAGTCGAGATTCGCCCCCAGGCAATACCCAACTCATGGTCGGGAATCGAGATCGGTTTGCTGACGGGCTGCCAGGACAGGCCTTACGCATACGGCTTGGCGATGGCGCTTATTTCCAAAGGCGTACATCTTGATATCGTTGGCAGCGATGAAATCGACAGCCCTGAGCTGCACTCTACCCCGAATTTGCGATTTCTTAATTTTCGCGGCAGCCAGAGTAACAATGCCAACCTCGCGCAGAAGTTGTCAAAGCTGCTGGTCTATTACGCCAGGCTGATCCGCTACGCCGCGCGTTCCAAAGCAAAAATATTGCACATTCTATGGAACAACAAGTTCGAGTTCTTCGACCGCTCGATCCTAATGCTTTACTACAAAGTTCTGGGGAAAAAAATTGCCCTCACCGCCCACAATGTGAATCAAGCGAGACGCGACGCGAAAGATTCGTGGCTCAATCGCGCCACGCTCAGAATTCAATACCGGCTTTGTGACCACATTTTCGTCCATACACAAAAGATGAGGGACGAGCTTTGCCAGGATTTCGGCGTCTCGGAAAAGGTGGTTACCGTGATCCGGCATCCGGTTAACAATGCCTTCCCCGATACCGAACTCACGCCGGCCGAGGCAAAGCGGCGCCTCGGTCTTAGGGACGGCGAAAAGGCCGTCCTGTTTTTCGGCAGAATCAGGCCTTACAAGGGTATCGAATATCTGTTGGACGCTTTTCGCCTCCTCTCAGCCAACGAGCAAGCGCATTACCGGTTGATCGTCGCTGGCGAACCGAAGAAAGGGTCCGAAGAGTATCTGCACGAAATCCAGCAATCCATTCAAAGAGATTTCAAACCAGGACAGGTCATTCTTAGGATCCAATTTATTCCCGACGACGAAATGGAACTTTACCTGAAAGCGGCGGATGTTCTTGTTCTTCCCTACAAGGAAATATTCCAGAGCGGTGTGCTCTTTCTGGCCTATAGCTTCGGCCTGCCGGTGGTCGCCACCGATGTGGGATCTTTTCGGGAAGAAATTGTCGAGGGCCGCACGGGATTTCTATGCCAGCCAGGCGATCCGGCAGAATTGACCAAAGCTATCGAGACTTACTTCGCAAGCGATCTCTTCAAGAATTTGAAAGTCCGCCGGCGAGAATTGAGGGATTACGCCAACAGAAACCACTCCTGGCATGCCGTCGCCGGGCTGACCCGTAATGCGTACACGAAAATGTTGGGGAGGAATCCGTAAATGAAACCCTTGGTGTCAATCCTTATTCCTGCGTACAACGCTGAAGCATGGATTTCGGACACGCTTCGTTCCGCGATCGCGCAAACGTGGGAGCCAAAGGAAATCATTGTGGTGGATGATGGTTCGACCGATCGAACCCTGGCGATTGCGCGGCAATTCGAATCGGACCAGCTCCGCGTGGTGACGCACAAAAATCAAGGTGCATCGGCAACCCGGAACAAGGCCTATTCGTTGTGCAAAGGGGATTACGTCAATTTCCTGGATGCCGACGATCTCATGGCACCGGATAAGATTGCCCGGCAGATGGAGGCCCTGGGTCAATCTCCTAACAAACGAACTCTCCTGTCGGGCAGTTGGGGAAAGTTCATGCACCGTTATTACCGGACGAAATTCACCCCGAGCGCGTTGTGGTGCGATCTGTCTCCCGTTGAATGGTTGATCCGCAAGATGCAATTGAACCTTTATATGCAGACCGCCTCGTGGCTGGTCAGTCGCGAGATCGCGGAGGCGGCCGGCCCATGGGATACCAGATTATTGGGGGATGACGATGGTGAGTATTTCTGCCGTGTTCTGCTGGCCAGCGATGGAGTCCGGTTTGTACCCGAGGCAAAGGTCTATTACCGTACTTCGGGCTCGAGCAGTCTGAGCTACATCGGCAGTTCCGATAAGAAAAAGGTTGCTCAGTGGTGCTCGATGGAACTGCACATCCGGTATATCCGTTCGCTCGAAGACAGCCCAAGAGTGCGGCAAGCCTGCGTGACCTATCTGCAAAACTGGCTGGTTTTCTTTTATCCCGACAGGCCAGATCTGGTAAAACAAGCCGAAGAAGTGGCCGCGAGCCTGGGTGGAAAGTTGCATCCTCCCGCGCTCTCCTGGAAGTATTCGTGGATCGAGGCGCTTTTTGGACGGCAGCAAGCGAGGCGGGCCCAGGTGCTTTTGCCGCGTGTCAAGTGGTCGTTGATACGGCGCTGGGACAAAACCCTGTTCCGAATCGAAAGCCGTAAATTCGGGGAAAGTCTCTTAAGAATCTGATCAAGCTCATACAGGGACGCTTAGGGGACGCGAAAGCGCAACATTACGACAAGAGGGCTGCACCGGCCTTGGCCCTGGCCAAAAGTCGGAAGTTTCGCCGCCGGAGCGCACCGGGGAGCCGCACTGGATCCGCGCACGCCGGATGGCCTAACAATCACAATAAGGCGAAACTACGGCGATGCGAGTACGGTCGGTGAGATCTTTACGAACTGCGAGCCCTCACCGCCGATTTAGGATTGCTCCTCAAGAACTTTGCAAACAACCGCTTTGAAGATCGGATCGAGCCGGTGAACAAGGCGGTTACGGACGGCAGGGATGCCATGATGGATAGTCACGCCCCTAAAGAAT
>JASHRB010000447.1 GCA_030037575.1 Candidatus Sulfotelmatobacter sp.
CACGGCAAACTCGGTGGCGGTGTTCACCGTCAAGGCGCCCGCGTTCGTGAAATTGCCCGCGGTGGTGAAGTTGGCTCCGCTCGAGAGCGTCAGGCTGCCGGCAGAGGTAATAGTGGCCAGGTCGGTCAGCACATTTTGCCCCGCAAAGTCGATCATCTTCGCGGTGGATCCGGTAAGGGAAATGTTAGCGGCGGCGGTAACGATGCTGGTGCCGCTCGCCCCAAATTTCAACGTGCCGCTGGCGTTGTAAGTGCCACCGGTCAAGGTGTTGCCGGAGTAGTTCAGCAGCGCGCCTCCCGAAGATGTGCCGATTTCCATGGTCCCGCCAGCGGCCACACTCAGCGTTCCTTCATTATTCAAGCCGGTGGAGGTCGGCAGGATAAGCAGGGGCGTGCTCTGATTCGCCTCGATGGTGCCGGTGTTTACAATTCCCAGTTTCGAGATCGTGCCCGCTCCCTCGATCGTGTTGGCGGTGGTCAGCGTCAGTCCAGAAGCTGCGCCGGTGATCAGATTGCTGGAACTGTTGGAGAGATCCACCGTGCCCTTGCCACTCAGGGTTACGCTGTCGCCCAGGGATAGCGAGCTTCCGGCCAGGGTGATGCTGCCGGAGTTGGTGATTGTCCCGTCCAGCCGGGTCTTGGTCCCCGCATTCACCGCATAGGTTCCGGAATTGGTGACGCCGTTCAAAGTCACCGTTCCTGTCGCTTCGATGAGGCCGCTGTTGGAACCCGCGGTTGTCGTGGTCAGCGTGCCGCCGTTGATCACGGTTCCACTCGCCAACTCAACCGTGGCGCTGGTCGTGCCGTTGCTTTCTCCCCGGGCTTCGATCTGGCCGCCGGCATTGTTGACCGTGCCCTCGAGTAGCAACGTTCCTTGATTGGAAGCTTCCATGGTTCCGGTATTGGTCACCCCACCGCTTCCGGGCTGGACGGTCAAGATGCCGCTAGTAACCTGTCCATTGGCGTTGATCGTGCCGCCGTTGACCAGCGTGAGGGTTCCGTTGCCGATGTTCCCGTATCCCGTAATGGTGTTATTTGCATTGGTCAGAGTTCCGCTGTCGCTCGAGCCGACCTGAATCGTGCCCGTTCCCGTGCCCGTTGAGTTGCCCAAAGTCACGGTTCCGCCGCCGCTAAGGGTTGCCGTGGAAGCGCTGAATTTCACGGTTCCCAGGGTGAGGTCGATGCTTCCGGAGTTAGCCAGCTTGCCCGAGCCGGTAATGTCGAGCGTGGCTCCGCTGCCTGCCAGCGTCACCGTGCCGGCGTTGGCCAATGTGGCGATGCTCACCGAGTCTGTGCCGGTGCCAACTCCCGAACCGGCGTACAGCTCGAGGATTGCGCCGCCATCGTTGGTGAATGTGCCGCTAATGGTGGCTGTGTTGGTGCCGCCGGCGTATCCGGTGGTGAAGCTGCCGCGGTTGCGCACGTTCCCGGCTAGGAAAAGCCCGCTCGTTGAGGCGGTTGCACCCGACAATTGCACGTACCCAGTGCTGGCGATCGTGAGGGTTCCTCCCCCTGGCGTGACCGAGGTCGATTGATCGTTCATGAGATCCAGGTCGCCCGCAACCGTGGTCAGGTTTGCCAGCGCGCTGCTGGTCTTGCTGCTATTTATCACGTTCAGGTTTCCGAACAGCGAGATGGTCGAACCGGCAACCAGGTCGGTAACCCCTTGCCCCCCGCCGGTGACCGTAAGCGTCGCCCCGCTTCCCGCGGCATTTCCGATCTGCAGGTTCCCCGAATTGCTCAAAGCGTTGACGTTCAGCTTGTCGCTGCTCGAATACAAAATGACGTTTCCGCCAGCCGCGTTGGTGAAGGTACCGCTGACATTGACCGTATTCGTGCCGCCGGAGAAGCCGGTCGTGAAAGTGCCAGAGTTATTTACGTTGCCGGTGATCGACAAAGTGGTGGTCGACGCAGCGGTATCCGATATTGCGATCGAACCGCCGCTGGCGATGGTCAGAGTTCCGCCGGTGGGAGTAATCGCGGTCGTTTGTCCGTTCTGAATGGTCAACGACCCGGCCACCGTCTTGAGACTTCCCAAAGCGCCGGTCGTCTTGCCGCTGTTCACCACATTGAAGTTTCCGTCCAGGTTGATCACCGATCCAGCGGCGATGTCGGTGACCCCGAGTCCCCCGCCGGTGATCGTGAGCGTCGCGCCGCTGCCCGGGCTTGACCCAATGTCGATGGTTCCAGAATTACTCAAGGCATTGACATTTACCGCATCTTGGCTCGATTCCAGTTCCAGCATGGCGCCAGCCGCATTGGCGAATGTGCCGCTAACGTTCACTGTATTTGTGCCGCCGGAGAATCCGGTGGTGAAGGAGCCGGAGTTGTTGACCCTGCCGGTGAGGGAGAGAGTGGTCGTGGTCGCGGTGGACTCGGAAAGGTTGATCGATCCGGTGCTGGCGATGGTTAAAGTCCCGCCGGTAGGCGTAATGCTGTTGGTCTGCCCGTTTTGCAGGTTCAGTGTGCCTGCCACGCTGGTCAGTTTGGCAAGAGCGCTGGTCGTGGTACTGCCGTTCTTTACGTTGAAGGTTCCACCAATGCTATAGGTGGTTCCGGCGGCGACGTCGGTAACACCGTTTCCGCCGCCGGTGATGGTAAGGGTCGTTCCCGAATCGAGCGTGAGGGTGCCGGAGTTACTGAGCGTATTCACGCTCA
>JASHRB010000448.1 GCA_030037575.1 Candidatus Sulfotelmatobacter sp.
TGCGCAGCCCGATTACGACCCGGCTCAGGCAGGAAATCTGGGTAAAAGCGCTAGGGAATGCATCTCTAAACCCCTTGAGTGCCCTCACACGCACCACCATCGTACAAATGGTTCGCGATCCCGGAGTTTGTTCTGTCGTCCGAAGCATTATGGAAGAGTTGGAAGCGGTTGCGCACAGGTTGGGGATGGAATTGCCGATTACGATTGATCAGCGAATTGCCGGGGCCGAGAAAGTTGGCGAGCACAAAACTTCGATGCTGCAGGATCTGGAGGCCGGGCGGCCGATGGAATTGGAAGCGCTGGTCGGGTCCATGGTCGAACTGGGAGAGCGCGTCGGCCTGCCCATGACCGTAACCAAGACCGTGTACCGCTGCACGAAATTGCTGGCGCAAAGAAGCACTCCACAACAGGCGTGGGCGACGGCATCACCGGCTCCGCATTGAACTTCGATCACCGGCTGGTTTCGATCACGACTGCCAGTCGTATGCATTCAGCATGTTCCGGTGAATGCACCGACCCGGAAGAACCAGGCATTCCAGGCTCCCGGGCACAAAAAAAACGTTTTCTCTTGCTCGTGCGATTCGGGTTATACTCCGTGGACCAGTGGTCCGTTTATCGAACCAGCGGAGGTTCCCTTGGCCACCAGCACGAAACCGGACTTTGAGGCGGTTCGCCGGAACAAGGTCTACGAAGAAGTTGCCAAACAGATCGAACGCCTGATCCTGAAAAAACTGAAGCCGGGCGACAAA
Source organism: Candidatus Sulfotelmatobacter sp. (assembly GCA_030037575.1). Taxonomy (GTDB): domain Bacteria; phylum Acidobacteriota; class Terriglobia; order Terriglobales; family Acidobacteriaceae; genus Sulfotelmatobacter. The sequence goes on from JASHRB010000448.1 coordinate 750, forward strand.
CTCCCGGCCGAGCGCGAACTGGCGGAAATGCTTCGCGTAAGCCGCGGCTCCATCCGCGATGCGATTCGCGGGTTGGAACTGCTGGGCCTGGTCGAGCCGCGCCAAGGCACGGGCACCATCGTGCGCGACAACACCGCCACCGACTCGATGGCCAATCCCTTCGCCAATGCGCTCAAGCGGCGGCGCGAATCCGTCGCCGAACTTCTTGACTTCCGCAAGATGCTCGAACCCCCTTTGGCCGCGCGCGCGGCCACTCATGCCTCTTCCGAAGAGATTGCCGAGATGGAGGCGATTCTGAGTCGCCAGGAGGAAAAACACTGCCGGGGAGAAGCCGCCGTCGCCGAAGACGCCGATTTCCATTACAACGTTGCACTCGCGTCAGACAATAGCGTGGTGCTCAAAGTGATCGACATACTGATGGATCTGCTACGCGAGACGCGGGCCCGGTCTTTGCAGGTGGGCGATCGCTCGCAGCGATCTCTCGATGGCCATCGGCGAATCCTTGCAGCGATCAAGCGCCACGATTCTGATGCGGCCAAAGCCGCCATGCTGCGCCACATTGAGGATGTGGAAGAAATCGTGCTCGAGAAGTTTTAGGCGGTGGCTCGGGACGGCCCCAGCTATCCACGGCAAGCCGTGCCTCGCTTCCCTGGTTTAGCTCGGCAGGGAGCGGCCGCGGGTTTCCGCGCCGAATGGAATTAGAAGCAGTCCGATCGCAAAGGCAATTGAAGTCATTGCCACGGGTGCGCCCAGCGATCCAAAGCGGCGCACTCCGCTTCCCACCAGAAATGTAATTCCGGCACCCCCAAATCGTGCGAATGAGGTTGAAAAGGCAAAGGCGCTGGCGCGGCATTCGGTGGGGTATTGCTCAGGCAGCCAGAGCGTGTAGACCGCAAAATTCGCCCCTCCGAAACCCAGAAAGAATAGGCAAACGAAAAACCAAGGCAGCGCGCCCGCTCCGAAGTAAAAAACCTTTCCGAAAGTCAGCGCAATAAAAATGACCATCAGCGCGAAGAACAGCGCGAGAGCGCCGCGTCGTCCGGTGGTCTCCGCCAGCCATGGCATGGCAAGGCAGCCTAGAATAGTCGCGAACGAAACCAGCATCACTCCCCAGGATGCGAGTTGCGCGGCCTGGGGCCCGATACGGCCTCCGGCTTCGGCCAGGGTTGTGATCGCTGCCGGGACATAGACCGTTCCCGCCCACAGACCGGTAATCGATGCCAGCATGAACAAGGAATTCAAAATCGTCCGCCGCCGCCATTGCGGCGAAAACAGCGTGGCGAAAGGACGCCAAATCTCCCATGATCGGAGCACAGACTCCTTTTTTTTCCACGCAACGGGCTCCGCTACACCGTAACGGATCCAGGCCAGAAACAGAGCCGGCGCTCCGCCCACGATGAACATCGCGCGCCAGCCGTAATGGCTGCCGATCGCATAATTCGCCAGCGCGGCCAGAAATATGCCGACGTAGTAACCCGTGTGCATGTAACCGGCGCCCATGCGGCGGCGATGCTCCGGCCAGGCTTCCGCAACGAACGTTCCGCCCATGGCCCACTCGCCGCCGATGCCAATCCCCGCCAGCAGCCGCAGAACAGCAAGTTGCCAGACGTTGGCGACAAAGGCGCTCAGCAACGTGAAAACGGAATACCAGACGATCGTCAGCATCAGGGTGCGCACGCGGCCGAACTTGTCGCCGACCGGCCCCCACAAGAACGCTAGCCCCCAACCTATGAGAAACAGTGCAAAGAGCAATCCGCCGTAATGCCCGATGTTGGCTTTTGTGGCGGCGATGCCGGAGTTTGGAAGCAGCTCGCGCAATGACGGCACCAGGACCAGCGCGTAGACAAACGAGTCCATGCCATCGAGCGCCCATCCACCCCAAGACGCCCAGAAGCCGCGAATCTGGTTTGATGTCAGGATCGGCGAGGCGATGGGAATCACCGCGCCCGGACCTGAATTCCCTCTCCTATTGGTTATGGAATGTGCCATGGCAGGCTGGAACTATATCAAAAAGGCCGAGACCGTGAGGAGCAACGTAGGGTCCAGCTCGCGCCGTACGGTCAAGCGTTTCGAGGTGGAATGGTCGTTGTTGCGGTTAAGGTCCTGCAGGAATTAAGGGGCAGAGGGCCGAGACCAAGACCCAAGCCCAGTCCCGCTTTATGGTTTGGCGGCCAGCAGCCGCTCTTCCAGAGCCTTTGCCTCGGAACTCAGCCCTTCGGGAAGCTGCGCGCCAAAATGAGCAAAGTGCTCTCTGATTCGCGGCAGTTCCGCCAACCAGCCATCGACATCGACGCTTAACAATTGTTCGACGTGCGCGGTCTGCATGTTCAATCCGCTGGTGTCGAGATCAGCCACTTCCGGAATGCGTCCAATTGGGGTTTCCTTGGCGTGAACTTTGCCATCGCAGCGTTCGAAAATCCACTTCAAAACGCGGCTATTTTCACCGAAACCGGGCCACAGGAATTTTCCACTCTGATCCTGTCGGAACCAGTTGATGTAAAAAATCTTGGGAAGCTTGGCGCCCGGGCGTTTCCCAATCTTCAGCCAGTGAGAGAAATAGTCGCCCATGTTGTACCCACAGAAGGCAAGCATCGCCATGGGATCGCGGCGCAGCTGTCCGACTTTGCCCGTGATCGCCGCGGTGGTTTCGCTGCTGACTGTCGCGCCAAGAAAGGTACCGTGCTGCCAGTTAAAAGCTTCGGTGACGAGAGGCACGATTCCAGCGCGTCGGCCGCCGAACATAATCGCATCAATCGGAACCCCTTTCGGATCTTCCCACTCGGGAGCGATCGACGGACACTGCGAAGCGGCCGCCGTAAATCGCGCATTGGGATGCGCAGCGGGACGTCCCGATTGCGGGTTCCACGTCCTGCGCAGCCAATCGACCACTTTGGGCGGCCTCTCTTCGGTCATGCCCTCCCACCAGACGTCGCCGTCCCAGGTCATGGCGCAGTTGGTAAAGATGGCGTTTTTTGTGACGCTCAACATGGCGTTGGCATTCGACTTCATGCTGGTTCCCGGCGCGACTCCAAAAAATCCATACTCCGGGTTAATGGCATAGAGCCGGCCGTCAGGGCCGAATTTCATCCAGGCAATGTCATCGCCAATCGTCTCGACTTTCCAGCCGGGAATGGTTGGAATCAGCATGGAAAGATTGGTTTTGCCACAGGCCGAAGGAAATGCGCCGGTCATGTATTTCGCCTGGCCTTGCGGGCTGATCATTTTCAAGATCAGCATGTGCTCGGCCATCCAGCCCTCATCGCGCGCCTGCACCGAAGCGATGCGCAGCGCGTGGCATTTCTTTGCCAGCAAAGCATTGCCGCCGTAACCAGAACCGTAGGACCAAATCTCGCGGTCCTCCGGAAAGTGGGAAATGTACTTGTGTTCCGCGTCGCAATTCCAGGGCTTATTGGGCTGGTTCGGGGCCAGCGGAGAACCAATCGAATGCAGGCCGCGAACAAATTCGCCTTCGCCTCCAAGCACGTCAAGAACGTGAACTCCTACGCGCGACATGATATGCATGCTCGCTGCGACGTACGGCGAGTCGGTAATTTCAACTCCTATTTTCGCAATGTGCGATCCAATCGGACCCAGGCTATACGGAATCACATACATCGTGCGCCCGGCCATGCAGCCGTTAAACAAGCCGCGCAGCGTGGTTTTCATCTTTTCGGGATCTTCCCAGTTATTGGTCGGCCCCGCCCCTTCTTTGCTTCGGGAACAGATGAACGTCTGGTCTTCCACTCTGGCTACGTCAGCGGGATCGGAGCGCACCAGGTAACTGTTCGGCCGCTTTTCGGGATTGAGGGGCATGGCTGTGCCGATCAGTACGAGCAGGCGAACCAGCGTGTCATATTCCTCCTTCGACCCGTCGCACCAGTGAATGCGCTTGGGCTTGCACATCTCGGCGATTTCATCGACCCAGCGCTCCAAGCGGGCATGCCTTGGCATGCCCGCCACTGTTTCGACTTCCATTGTTGTAGTAGCCATAAAATGATTGCTGTCTCCGGGTGGACGATCTCGTATTACTCCAGTGGGAGGTCCAGAACGGATACCGAAATCTGGACGAGGAGGTATGACTCCCAGTTGGGCATCGTAGAGCCTACCGCGCCCCAATCCGACTTGCAAGGCACAACCATTTATTTTCTCGCACTCGCGGACATTTATGCCAGTGGTTTGTCAGCACCGTCAGCACCCCTCAACGCTTCAATCCGTCGATTAGCTCCGGAGTAGACGAGGACAATGCAGTTTTGCGCATCAGAGCTAGACATCCGCGGACCACACCGCGCCCCAGGGGGCTGCGACTCTCGCTGGCGCGGTGGTAGGCATAAGCAGCCCAGCGGTTCGCTCT
>JASHRB010000449.1 GCA_030037575.1 Candidatus Sulfotelmatobacter sp.
TGCGGGAAGCCTGTTCCCGCAGCCAGACTTGCAGTTCGCGGGCTTTCTTCAGCACGCGGCATGCATCGGACGCGACCGAAACTGAATTAGGTAGGAACGCCATGAATGGGAAAGGTTCTCCGCGACTGTAACAGGCTGAGGCGAACTTTATACTGAGCCGACACCGGGACTATGTATCGCCAGATACGAGACTCGACAATCTTGCCGGCATGAATGTGGCACAATGCCCACGGAGCCCGCCCACCGCCGTGAAAAGAACGCATAAAGCAAAAAGAATGCTGGGGACCTGGCGGATCGATTCAATCCTGATCCGGCAGATTCTGCAACAGGCAAGTTGTGGAAAGCGCCGTAAATTTCGCAAACACGAAATTCTCTACCAACAGGGCACCACTTCCAGTAAGTTCTATCTCATTCTGAGCGGACTGGTACAGGTTTCGATCGTGCGGGTCGACGGAGTCGAGGTTGTGCTGGAGTACATGGGGCCGGAGACCATTTGCGGGGAAGGCGCGGCATTTGACTGCCTGCCGAAGTTCTCTTCTGCAGTTGCGGTCGAGGACACAGAGACGATCGAATTTGATGCCGCCCGCTTAGAAGCCGTATTCCGCCTTCATCCGGAATTTGCATCTGCTCTTCTGCGTGTCACAAGTCTCAAGCAGAGAGTGCTGGCGGTGCGCCTGGAACATTTATCTTCGCGGAGCCCTGAAGTGCGCATCATGGACCTTTTGCAGCGGTTGCAGGAGATGTTCGCCATCGATTACGGAGGCGCACGTCTGCTCGTGACCCATCTCACGCACGAGCAGATTGCGGCCATGACGGGAACTTCGCGAGTGACGGTGACGCGCTCGATGCGATGGTTGCGCGATCAGGGTCAGATCGACATTATCGACGGACATATTCTGGTAAAAACCCAGCGCCAATGAGCACCCTGGTGTATCGGGGGATACAGAGCCTCAAAGCGGGGCGATTATACTCTTTCCCTACCGCGGGGCGAGGTTTCATCCGATCGCTGAAATGCGGGCCAAAGCGTTGGGAGGTGATTCGCTGGTGGAGGATCAGACCCGCATCTATCGCCGGCTTTTCGGACGCTTCGTAACCGGGGTGGCGGTGGTGCTCACGGAAGAGGATGGGCAGGTCAAGGGGCTAACAGTCAATTCGCTGACTTCGGCCAGCCTCCATCCGCTTCTACTTCTGTTTTGCGTACGCAACGAAAGCGCTTCGGGCGACGCGATTCTGCGCGTCCGGCGTTTCACGGTCAGCATTCTCGGTGCCCACCAGGAGAATGCCGCGCGCCATTTTGCCGAGCGGAAGGATCTGCTGCAGCCGGCTCTGGCATTCGCCCGGGACGGCGCTTTTGTATGGCTGGAAGATTCGAACGCAGTGTTTCGCTGTGATCTGGCCGGCGCTTATCCGGGCGGCGACCATCGAATCGTTCTCGGGCTAGTCCTCGACATGCTTGGCCCCGAGGCTTGCGCTCAACTGCTGGTATATCATTCCGGCGACTACGCTCATCTGGCTCCCGTCAGCCCAACGAAAGAGAGTCCTCTGGCATGAAGCAGTTCGCCTCCACTGCAGACCTGGCACCCAGGAAAATCACGTTCACGCGATTGTCGGATGAGGCTTATGCCTACACGGCCGAAGGCGATCCCAATTCCGGCGTGGTCATCGGAGATGACGGCGTGCTCATCGTCGATGCCACCGCAACTCCGGTGATGGCGCGCCAGTTAATCGAGCAAATTCGTACGATCACCGACAAGCCGATTCGGCACGTCGTGCTTTCGCATTACCATGCCGTGAGGGTTCTCGGAGCCTCGGCCTTCAGGAACGAAGGTTGTGAGCAGGTTATTGCGAGCCAGGGCACCTACGAACTGATCCGCGAACGCGGCCAGCAAGACATGGAATCCGAAATCGCGCGCTTCCCCAGATTATTTCAGGCAGTCGAGTCGATTCCGGGGCTGACCTGGCCGACCCTTGTCTTCGATCGCCAGCTGACTCTTTTTCTTGGAAAACTCGAAGTGCAGATCCAGCAGATCGGACCGGGCCACACGCGAGGCGATACGATCGCATGGCTGCCGCAAAGCAAAGTTCTATTTTCAGGAGACCTGGTCGAGTACCAGGCCGCTGCTTATACCGGCGATGCGCAATTGGAGGAGTGGCCGGATACCCTGAACCGGTTGCGCGCCTTGCAGCCTGAGCAATTGGTCCCGGGGCGAGGGCCGGCGCTCGAAGGAGCAGAGTCTGTGCGGGCGGGGATCGACTTTACCGAAGACTTCGTGACGACCTTGTTCGCCTGTGCGAAGGAATCAGTGGCCCAAGGGCGGACACTGAAGGAGGCCTTCCGATACACTCGTTCCCGCATGGATGAACGTTTCGGGAAGATTTACATCTACGAACATTGCCTGCCCTTCGATGTTTCCCGCGCCTACGACGAGTCCAGCGGAATCAAGCATCCGAGAATCTGGACAGCGGAACGAGATCGTGAGATGTGGCAGGCTCTTCAAGGCTAACTGCGACAAGGCCAAAAACCATGAGCCCGAAAACCAGCACCGCAAAAAACAATGTGATGACCAAGCAAGGCGCCACCGGCGTGCGGGATCGCTCCGACCGGCTCGCGTACCAGTCCGGATTCGGCAACGACTTCGCAAGCGAAGCTGTTCCCGGGGCGCTTCCTGTTGGACAAAATTCTCCACAGAAACCGCCATTCGGTCTTTATGCCGAGCAGTTGAATGGA
>JASHRB010000450.1 GCA_030037575.1 Candidatus Sulfotelmatobacter sp.
TTATGAAGGATTTTCTTGCACGCTCAGTCAGCGAAGAACAATTCACTGCGGAAACTCTTCTCGAGGCGTGGGTGCAGCGCGATTTGTTGCGGCCGCGGTTTCTGGCACAAATGAGGAGATATCCAATTCTGCTATGCCCGGTCGCGGCCATTCCGGCGTTCAAGCACGGAGAACGCTGGTGGCAGATTGGAGGGAAAACCGTCGATTATCTTGAGGCCTGGAGTTACACGGAATTCTTCAACCTGTTGGGAAATCCGGCGGTGGTGGTTCCGGTAAGCGCCTCGCTTGAAGGTCTGCCGATCGGCGTGCAGATCGTGGGACGGCCATGGGAGGAGGAACAAGTGTTGGGCGTGGCCGCCGCGCTCGAAGAAAACTGTGGGGGAGCGAGAAGACCTCCGCTTGCATAAATGCGCCTTCACGCTCCGATAGTACTTTTGCATTATTCCACCGACCATCCCCATATAAGTAACTTGTTTTGCGCGCGATTTCGCTGCTGGGAATGAGGCGCGGACGCGCAAGTCTTGCCACTCTCGAATGCCGGAAAACTCACAAGGCGAGGATCGTGCTATGCGTGCTGTGCGCTGGTTGCTCGCGGTTTTGGTGATTTCTGCAGCGTACCTCTACGCCCATCCGCGGCCCACCGTTTTCTATGCGGGCGTGGTGCTTTTCCATGCGTTGAGTGGAGTTATCACCGCGATATTGATGATTCCGCTGCTCGTTCGGCTTCGGCGCAACGGCCACCTGGGGCAGCGAGCCGGTTGGGTGCTGATTGCGATTGGCGCTGTGGTCGGAATCATCCTGATCAAGACCGGTACTCCGCGCGCCGAATGGAGATGGCTGTATGCGCATATCGCCAGCTCGCTAGTCGGTGTCGCCATTCTGATGGCCTACGGTTTAGGGCAGCGCGGATGGCTGGCAGGGAACAGTATGGCAGCGGCCCTCCGCACGGGAACCACCGTGGTGAGCATCGCCGCGATTGCATACGGTGCGCAGTATATGCGGCAGAGCTGGCAAACCCAAAATCGCATCGAGAATCCCGCCCTGCCTCCGGCAACCATGGATGGTGAGGGCGACGGGCCCCAGGGCGCTTTTTTTCCGAGTTCCGCACAGGTTTACGGCCACCAGAAAATTCCCAGCAAGTTTTTCATGGAGTCCGACTCGTGCAAGCGCTGCCATGAAGATATTTATAAGCAGTGGTTCAGCTCGGCGCATCATTTTTCCTCGTTCAACAATCAGTGGTACCGCAAGTCGGTCGAGTACATGCAGGACACGGTTGGCACACGGCCTTCGAAATGGTGCGGCGGATGCCACGACCCGGCGGTGCTTTACAGCGGGCTGATGGATACGCCGATCAAGCAGATCGTGCATCGTCCGGAAGCGCAGGCCGGCCTGGGTTGCATGATGTGCCACTCGATAGCCCGGGTGAAAAGCACGATGGGCCAGGCGGATTTTTATCTGGAATATCCCAAATTGCATGAACTGGCGGCCAGCAAGAACCCGGTCGTGCGCATGATGCACGACTTTCTCATCAACCTGAATCCCGAGCCGCACCGGCGGGTATTTCTCAAGCCTTTCATGCGCAGGCAAACGGCGGAATTCTGTTCGGCCTGCCACAAGGTTCACCAGGATGTGCCGGTCGACCACTATCGCTGGGTGCGCGGCTTCAACGAGTACGACAACTGGCAGGCCAGCGGAGTCTCGGGGCAGGGTGCGCGCTCCTTCTACTATCCGCCCAAGCCGCAGCAGTGCGCGGACTGCCATATGCCAATGGAGCGCTCCCATGATGCCGGCAACATCAGTGGTTTTGTACATTCGCACCGTTTTCCCGGTGCCAATACGGCCTTGCCCACGGCGAACGAAGACGCAGGCCAGCTCAAGCTGGTGGAAAACTTCCTGAAGAATGGTGCGCTCACGGTGGATATTTTTGCGCTGTCGCCCGCGCAGCGGCCGCTGCAAAGCGGCGGAACGGCTGAACCGGAGCTGGCGACGACGTTCGCAGTGGGAGAAGAAACAGAAAGAAAAATCACTCCCGCCCGCGAAGAGGAAGCTGCCCCGGTCACGGCTCCCTTGAACCTGGTGCGGCCCGCATTGCGCCGCGGTGATACGGTGCGTGTGGACGTTGTGGTGCGCACAAAAACGGTCGGGCACTTTTTTCCCGGAGGCACGGTCGACGCCTACGACACGTGGCTGGAGCTGAAAGGAACGGACGATAAAGGGCAAGTTATTTTCTGGAGCGGCATGGTCGAAGACAACGGCCACGGCCCGGTGGAAAAGGGCGCGCACTTCTACCGATCGCTGCAGATCGATGCGCATGGCAACCCCATCAACAAACGCAATACGTGGTCGACGCGGGCGCTGGTGTACGTGCGGCTGATACCTCCGGGGGCGGCCGACACCGTGCATTACCGCATGTTCATCCCCGAGAATTCGGGTCACAAGATCACGTTGCATGCCCGCCTTTGTTATCGCAAATTCTCGTGGTGGAATACGCAGTTTTCATTCGCGGGCCAGCCCGATGAGAGGTCCGACCGCGCCGTGACGGCGAATTACGACGACCGCCCGTTTGTATTCAGCAAATCACTCGAAGGAGTTTCGGCCAAGCAAGAAAAGATTCCCGACCTACCGGTTGTTGCCCTGGCGGAAAACGAAGTCACGCTGCCGGTGATTGCGCATAATGCGCCTGCCCCTGTCGAGAAAACCATTGTGCGCAAAGGTGATTGGCAGCGCTGGAACGACTACGGAATCGGATTGTTCCTGCAGGGCGACCTGAAGGGCGCCGCGGCGGCGTTCGAAAAGGTTACCGAAGCTGATCCGAATAATCCCGATGGCTGGGTGAATATCGGACGATGTGCCGTGCAGGAAGGCGATATGGAGCGGGCGCGCGTCGTGCTTGAGAAAGCGCTGGCCCTGGCACCAACGCTGGCGCGGGCAAATTATTTTTATGCTCGCGTGCTGCGCTCGGACGGAAACTATGACGCCGCGGCGGAGCGTTTGCGGATGGTTCTGGCGCAATATCCGCGCGACCGCGTTGTTTTGAACGACCTGGGGCGAATTTTCTTTCTGCAGCGCAAATACGCCGAAGCGGTGAAGACACTGCAATCCGTTCTAGCGATCGACCCGGAGGACCTGGAGGCACACTACAATCTGATGCTTTGCTACAACGGTCTGGGCGATGAGAGACTCGCGAAGGAACACGAGCGACGATATTTGCGGTTCAAGGCGGACGAATCTTCGCAGGCGATCACCGGGCCGTACCGGGCAACGCATCCCGAAGACAATAACGAGCGGCAGGCGATTCACGAGCATGTTTCCGTGCCCCTGCCGTCTCGGAACGCCAAGTCGGCCAGAATGACAGCCTCGGTCGCCACCGTCGGAGGCCCGGGCCAGTGACGGCAAAACCATCATTCCCTACAGATGCACAGAGACCCGGAGACAGGCGGAAAAGAAAATCAGGGTTTCTCGGCGTCTCTGGGTCTCTGTGGTTGATTGTTCTTCTATGGTCGGCCGCCGCCGCGCAGCAAATCCACTTCGTTGACATCACCGCCAAGGCCGGCATCAAGTTCATGCACAACAATGGAGCGTTCGGGGAAAAATGGCTGCCGGAAACCATGGGTCCGGGCTGCGCCTTTATCGATTATGACAATGATGGTTATCCCGACATTCTGTTGGTCAATGGGGATGATTTTGCCGGACATCCCCATGAAGGTGCAACCACGCCGAAGCTTTATCACAACAACGGCAACGGAACTTTTACCGACGTCACCGAAAAGGCCGGGCTTGCCGTTCCCATGTACGGACTGGGCGTGGCGGTCGGCGATTACGACAACGACGGCTACGACGACATTTTCATCACAGCGCTCGGACAAAGTCGTCTCTTCCACAACAACGGCAACGGAACGTTCACCGACGTGACCAAGGCCGCTGGCATGTGGGGGCCGAACGAATTTTCGACGAGCGCCGCCTGGGTCGATTATGATCGCGACGGCAAACTCGATCTGGTGGTCGCCAACTATGTGCAATGGAGCGAGCAGAACGATCTTTATTGCACGCTTGATGGCACGCACAAATCGTATTGCACACCGGAGTCCTATAAGGGGACGTCAGTGCGCTTGTGGCACAACCTCGGCGACGGGAAATTTGAAGACGCCACGAAAAAAGCGGGGTTGGGTGACCCGACCTCAAAGAGCCTGGGCATCGCCATTCTTGACGCCAACGGCGATGGCTGGCCCGATGTTCTAATCGCCAACGACACGCAGCCGAACAAACTGTACCTGAACAAAAAAGACGGAACGTTTGAGGAGCGCGGCGTTCCCGCGGGCATTGGATTCAGCGAAGATGGAGTGGCTCGCGCCGGCATGGGGGTTGACGCGGCCGATTACGACCGCAGCGGGCATGCCAGCGTGATCATCACCAATTTTGCGAATCAGATGGTTTCGCTGTATCACAACGAAGGCAACGGGTTATTCGTCGACGAGGCTCCGCAATCGGAGGTCGGCCGAGCCACGCTGCTTACGCTCGGTTTCGGTTGTTTCTTCTTCGATTACGACAATGACGGCTGGCCGGATATTTTTGTCGCCGACGGTCACATCGAAGACTCCATCGAAAAGGTGCAGAAACGCGTGAGCTATGCCGAGCCGGCCCATTTGTTTCGCAACCTGGGGGGAGGCAAGTTTCAGGAAGTGACCGGGCAGATGGGCAAAGCTTTCGCCGCGCCCAGAGTGGCGCGCGGCGCGGCTTACGCTGACATCGACAATGACGGTTTTCTCGACATGCTCGAAACCACAAATGGTGGCCCCGCGATTCTGTTTCACAATGAGGGTGGGACCAATCACAGCGTGCGATTGAAACTGGTTGGGACCAAATCCAATCGGGACGGAGTTGGAGCGGTGGTGCGGTTGACTTCCAACAACGGCAAGGATGTGCAAACGAAAATGCTGCGCTCGGGCTCGAGTTATCTTTCGCAAAGTGAACTCGTTCTGACTTTCGGCCTGGGCGCGCAAACGGTGGCGGAGTCTGCCGACATTCAGTGGCCCAGCGGACAGATCGATAAGCTCACAAACCTGCGGTCGGGGCATACCATCACGGTTGAAGAAGCCAAGGGCGTTGTGGACTTCCGGCCATACAAGCCCTCGCTCGTGCGCGCGAATTGACCGCTCGAGAATGAATCTGGGTGCTGGAAAGCGGACGCGACGCCCCAGGGGCGACCCGGGGAGAAGAGCTCCCCAGGGAAAGCCTCTGGGTTCTCAGTGCCCTCTGTGGTTAAATCCTTGATCAGATGAAGCCCAGAATTTCTGTCGTGTACGGCGGCGTGTGTCTGGCCGCGCTCGGACTTTTTACGGCTGGGCCGCAAGGCCCGTCGAAGACGAATCCCCTCGAAGCGGCGCGATTGAACAATCTCGGCGCCGCGTACATGAATCAGCAGCTCTTCGAGAAGGGACTCAGGCAGTTTCGCCAGGCGGCTGAACTCGATTCCCAGCTGAGGATTGCGCGCTTGAACGAGGGCATCGCCCTATTGAACTTGCAAAAGTTCGACGAAGCAAAAGCCGCGTTGGCAGACTCGTTAAAGTTGGATCCCAAGAGTCCGCAAGCCTGGTACAACCTCGGATTGCTGGCCAAAAATACCGGCGATGCACAGACGGCAATTGACGATTTCAAGCGTGTGACCGAAATCGATGCCAACGACGCCGACACCTGGTACTTTCTTGGCGCGTCGTATGTCCAGGCGCGGCAGTTTCCCGAGGCCATCGATGCTTTTCAGCACGCGCTTAAGATCAATCCGCTGCATGCTTCGGCCGAATTTGGCTTGTCGCGCGCTTACCAGCAATCGGGCCAAGTCGATCTTGCCCGAGAGAATCTGAAGAGGTTCCAATACATCACACAAAACAAACTCGGCTCCCCCATGAGCCTCGCTTACGGCGAGCAGGGATCATACTCGCGCGCGGTGGACTCGCCGCAATCGGCGCTGAGACCGCCACCGCAGATCAAGGTGCAGTTTGTGGATGTGACGAAGGAGGCGGGACTGAGCTCCGAGCCGATATCAGCCACCTCGGTCGACGGCCACCCCCTGGTGGATGCGTTACCGCTGAGCCCCGGCGCTTGTTTCTTGGACTACGATTCCGACGGTCGGGTTGACATTTTCCTGGCCAGGAACCGCCTCCAGGGAGGCGTCTCCCTTTATCACAATCTGGGCAATGGCAAGTTCGAAGACGTAACCAAACGGGCGGGACTGTATCCAGAACTCGAGGCGATCGGTTGCACAGCTGGCGACTATGACAATGACGGCGCCACTGATCTGGCCATAAGCCACAGCGGCGGCGTGGCCCTCTTGCACAACGAGAAGAATGGGACCTTTAAGGACGCAACCGAACCGGCTGGGGTTAAAACCGCGGGGGCAGAAGCGGAGAATGCAACTCCCGAGGGCCTGACTTTCATTGACTATGATCATGACGGCGATCTTGACCTTTATGGCGCAGGCGGCCTCACGATGGTGAAGAAACTAGGAGCGGGCGGTCCGACGAATGTCTTTGGTTTCAGCGCTATGTGGCGCAACAACGGCAACGGAACATTCACTGCTGTCGATCTTGGCCTATCGGCGCCCGGGGCGAACAATGCAATAGGCACCGACTACAACAACGACCGCGCCGTTGATCTAGTTGTCTCTGGTCAGGAGCCAACCATCTTCGAAAACCCGCGTGAAGGAAAGTTCTTGCCACGCCAGCCTTGGTCGATGCCAATGCCTGCTGAGGCCACGGGTGTAGCCGTTTTCGATTTCGACCACGACGGCTGGATGGATCTGGCTTTCACGCATAATGGTCCTCCGGGCCTCACGCTGTGGCGCAATAACCATGGTAAGAGCTTCGATCGTGTGCCTTTGCCTGAGACCAACTGGGTTCGCGCCTACGGCGTCGCTGCCTTCGACTACGATAACGACGGCTGGGTCGATCTGGTGGCGGTCGGCGAGACGAAAGATGGCCGAGGCGAAATCCGACTTTTTCGAAATCTCGGCCCCCAGGGTTTCAGCGACCTCACCGCCGAGGTAGGCCTCGACAAGATACAACTGAAAGAGCCTCGTGCGATCATCACTGGGGATTACGACAACGATGGCGCGGTCGATCTGCTGATCACGCAGAACCGCGGGCCGGTCGTGCTGCTGCGCAATGAAGGCGGAAATCGGAATCATTGGCTGCAACTCGCCTTGAAGGGATTGGCCGACAACAAGTCGGCGATCGGAACGAAAGTTGAAGTGTTTGCCGGTGGCAATCGCCAGAAGTTTGAGATCTACGGATCGAACGGCTATCTTGGCCAGAACTCGCCGTACCTGACCGTCGGGCTGGGTGATGCGAAAGCGGCTGATGTGGTGCGCATGTTGTGGCCGACCGGCGTGCTGCAAGACGAGGTCAACGTTGAGGGGGACCGGCAGCAAAATATCACGGAGATCGATCGCCGGGGAAGTTCGTGCCCGACCTTGTTTGTGTGGGACGGCGAACGCTACAGATTCGTCGCTGACATGCTGGGAGCGGGAGTGGTTGGGCATTGGGTGGGGCCGGGACAGCGCGACCTTCCGCGGCCGGTGGAATACATTAAGATCAAGAGGGACATGATTCGAGAAAGACCGAACTCCCACTCTTGGGCAAGCTCAGAGCGGGCTTTGTCCCAAAATCAGCGAGAAATGGGGCACCCCAAGTCAACGCTGAGTTTCCGATTTATGGAGCCGCTGGAAGAAGCCGTCTACCTGGATCAGGTGCGATTGCTGGCGGTCGATCATCCGAAAGATTTGGACGTATATCCCAACGAATATTTCGCCTCGAATCCTCCATATCCGCAGTTCAAAGTGGTAGTGAGCCGGAGCGCACGACCTCCCGCGGGCGCGTGGGATGAGCATGGACATGATGTTTTGCCCGATCTCTTGGCCCATCGCTACTTCGGTGATTTTGCATTGACACCATTCCTCGGATTTGCGCAACCGCATCGCCTCACCCTCGATCTAGGGGCACCTTACGATGGCGGGCCTTTGTGGCTGCTGCTGCACGGCGAGGTCGAATATTTTTCGGCAAATAGCATGTACGCCGCCTCGCAGGCCGGCGTACACGCCATCCCGCCTTACGTTGAGGCCATCGGCAGGGATGGGAAAGGGACGCGCGTGATCGACGACATGGGATTTCCGGCCGGCGGCCCGCGCACGATGACCGCGGACTTCTCGGGCAAGCTGCCGCTTGGGACGCAGAAGATCCGCATCACAACCAACCTGCAGATTTATTGGGACAGCATTCTGGTCGACCGAACCCCGCAGCCCGCTGCACGCGAAATCCCTCGCCCGGCGGCTGCGCCGCCCCCGGCTAAAACCGGTGATCTATTAGAAAACGCCGGCCTTCGGGATGACGCCAGCTACTATGATCCGCAACTGGGAATGCGTCATTCCGAGCGCAGCCGTCTTTCCAGCGCAGCGAGGAATCTTGCGAGGGACGCCTCGGGTGAGTTGCATCTCAATGAGATTCCGCTAATAGCCGCCGATCTCGAGCATCACGGATACCCGCTGAAGATCGAAGGCACGCCGCCGGGGAACGTCAATTACATCTATGAGCAGGCGAGCGCGACCGGGCCGTACACGCGGCCTGTTGGAACGTATACGCGATATGGCGACGTGCTGCCGCTGCTTACGGCCACCGACGATAAACTTGCCGTTTTCGGATCGGGCGATGAAGTGCGTCTTGAGTTCGATCCATCGCTTCTGCCTGCCTTACCGTCGGGATGGGTTCGCGACTACTTCTTCGCCGCCTACGGCTACGAGAAAGATATGGATTTCTACGCGGCCGACGGCAATTATGTTGCGCCGCTACCGTTTATGACGATGGGCGTTTATCCATATGGTCCGTCAAAATCGTTCCCGCTCGACGACGATCATCTGAAATATCTGCTCGAATACAACACGCGGCACATGTCGGGCGACGAGCAGCGAGGATATTGGTTCGATTACGGAACCAAGCCGTAGGAAGTTCGTGCGATCCGACGGCTGGATTGTTCACTTGATCTTTGCTGAGAACTGAGAAGCGTCGTATGGAATCGTTTTAATGTTGACATTTTCTTGTCTTTCATAATTCAATAGCCCAACCCATGGAAACCTCCACCGCCGCTCCTCCTGCCGTACCGCGCCTGCGTCGCACACTCACACTCTGGGATCTGATTTTCTACGGAATCGTGCTGATTCAGCCGATCGCGCCCGTGCCCTTGTACGGCGTGGCGCAGCAACTTTCCGATGGCCACTTCGTCACCATTATCCTCATCGCGCTGTTTGCCATGTTGATCACGGCCGTGAGCTACGGGCGCATGGGCGCACTTTATCCTACCGCGGGCTCGGCCTACACCTATGTTGGTAAGGGATTGAATCCTCACCTTGGTTTTTTGGCTGGCTGGGCGATGATTCTCGACTATCTGTTGCAGCCGCTGATCAATACTGTTTGGATTTCCACGGCATTGCATGAACGGTACGTACACCAGGTTCCATATGTCATTTGGGCCCTGTTGATCGCGGGCATCATGACGGTGCTGAATCTGATTGGCGTTAAGGCTTCAGCGAACGCGAATAAAGTGCTGCTGGGGATCATGACGGTGGTGGTTGCTGCGTTTGTGGTGCTGGCTCTGAAATATTTGTATGGCGGACA
>JASHRB010000451.1 GCA_030037575.1 Candidatus Sulfotelmatobacter sp.
AAGCATCGCTGCGATAGCTTGTAACCCAAAGCCTCGTCGGCTTCTTCAAAAGTCTGTCGCGCGATGGGATATTTTTGGGCAAGGTCTTTTCCCATGCCTATCGCTTGCGATCCCTGGCCGGGGAAAACGAAGCCTATCAAGGGCCGGTTGGCTTCGGCAAGACTGGATGCGCTCATGATTTCCCCTCGAAGGCGCAGCGGCTCGGCGCACTTTCTACTGCCACCGCCGCCGGATGCAAGGCTGCCAATCCCCGTTCAATCGATTCATTAATGCGTCGGGCGGAAAATTCCGTCGCCACCCGCAGCGCATTCTTAACGGCGTTTGCATTGGAAGAACCGTGGGTAATGATGCACGCACCCTTCACTCCCAGCAAGGGCGCGCCGCCATATTCGGTGTGGTCGATTCGCCGCTTGAAATCCGAGAAGGCGCTGCGCGAAAGCATGTAGCCGACCTGGCTGGTGATGGTCGCTTTCAAGGATTCTTTGAGCACCGTGCGAATCAGACGCGCTGCACCCTCCGAAGCCTTGAGCGCGACGTTGCCCACGAATCCGTCCGCGACGATGACATCGACGCGGCCGTTAAACAGATCTCGGCCCTCGACGTTGCCAATGAAATTGAGCGGCAGTTGCTTGAGCAGTGGAAACGATTCTCGGGTTAGCTCATTACCTTTGCTGTCTTCTTCACCGATCGACAGCAAGCCCACGCGCGGCGATCGCTTGGCGAGCAAAGCGGTGCGGGCAAAAGCCGATTCGCCGAAAATCGCGCGAAAATAGATTTCCCCCATGACCGCGAATTGCTCCAGATTATGGGGCTTGCAGTCGACGTTCGCCCCCACGTCGAGCAAAATTGCGGCCGTACCCGGAGCCGTAGGAAAAACTGCGGCCAGGGCCGGGCGGTCGACGCCCTTGAGGGCGCCCAGCACCATCTTGGCGGAAGCCATGGCCGCACCGGTGTTGCCGGCGGTTACAAATCCCGCGGCCCGCCCTTCTCGGACCAGCCGCAGTCCCACGCGCAGGGAAGAGTCGCGCTTCGAGCGCACCGCCTGCGCGGCCTTGTCTTCCATGGTGATGACTTCGCTGGCATGAACGACCGCCAGGGGCAATCGCGAGGCCGATGGATGACGCGCCAACTCCGCCCGGATGGTGGATTCCGGCCCGACCAGCGCAATCTGCAGCCCATAATTTCGCGCGGCATGGATTGCGCCTTCGATCTCGGGCTTGGGCGCCCGGTCCGAACCCATCGCATCCAGCGCGATCACGCTCGCCATTTTGATTGGGAGTTAACTGGCTTCTTCGACTTCCACAACTTCGCGGCCTTTGTAGTAACCGCACTTGGCACAGGCGCGATGCGGCATTTTTCTCTCGTGGCAATTGGGGCACTCGGAGAGCGAGTGGGCTCGCAGCGCATCGTGCGCCCGCCGCGTGGAACTACGTCGTTGAGAATGTCTTCGCTTCGGGTTCGGCATGGTCTATGAATTCCTCGCGCAAACTCTGGCTGAGTATTTAATGCGCCAATTTACCGCGAATTTCCTTGAGCGCGGCCCACCGCGGTTCTTCGCTCTCCACCGTGCAGTCGCACGGGCCTTCGTTCCGATTCCTGCCGCACTGCGGGCACAAACCCTTGCAACTTTCGCGGCATGTAACCTTGAGCGGCACGGCCAACAGCAGCTGCTCGCGAACCACATCTTCGAGCAAAAGGCCCTGGCCTTCATAATAGCTGATTTCGGCCTCGGCATCGGTCACCGAGATCTCGTCGCGTCCGGCGTCGGCACCCAGCGGGCGGTACAACAGATCGAACTCGCGCCCTACTTTCTCCGCGATCGCTTCAAGGCAGCGCGCACAGCTTACTTCCAGCGTGGTCGCCAGCCGTCCTCTTACCCTGATGTCCTGAATGACCCGATGTTTGCCGTGGTGTTCTTCGACCAGATCGGCCCGCCCGCTGGTTTCGATCGCCGTCTTCTGGCGGTATTCGCTGCCCAGGTCGATCACCCCGGGCGCGAACTTCTCGGCAAAATCGATGGGGTGAACCTCTAAATCTTTGATCGCGAATAACATCGGAAGCTCCGCGCACCGTTCCCTCGCCACTCCAGGCTCGCGGAAGCACGCCAGAAAGCGCAGATACCGCCAGGAGCAATTTCAAGAATAAAGGGCATAAGAAACCAGTGTCAATAGAAGGACACGGGAGATGTTTCGCGGCTTGTCAGCGGGAGCAAGCAAGCCGCTTTTGCAGCCAAGAACCGCAGCGGGCCGCGGCTAGCGTCGCCTCTTTTACGGGCCAACCATCGTGGCATCGGCCCGCTTCCGTTTCAAATCCATGCGGAATGGAGAGGGTTATGGGCTCGACACCGAAGCCTTTAGTCGGAGGGGGGCAGATTGCTGCTCCAGCAGTCCGCAGCCATCAGCCACGCGCCCAATCGCCGCCACACTTTCACGTATTTGCCCCTATCGGCGACAATCGCGCCGGAGGGCTGACGAATGGCAACCGCGTAACGGCCAATCTCCATTGCCATGTCGCCGGAGCATTCGACCCGCACCGTCTCCAGGCGCAGCTCTTCATAGCCGGCCTCGCCAAGCTGGCGCAGCATTCGCTCCACCGCCTTCGGCCCGTAGACCGGCTCATGATGCGGAGCCATAAAGGCGCCGTCGGCCGCAAAAAGCGCCGCGGCCTGATCGTAATTGCCGGTGTTGTAGGAAGTTACGAAATCCTGAGCTAGATTCCGCAGCAGCGACTGCACATCCAGGAACGGACGCGAGTCCGCCAGGGAACTAGAATAGGGCCGGTACATCTACTACCTCCTGGGGGAAGGCCAAAAGCGGCACCCACGGCGAGCGGGGAAGCGGCTTTTCAATGCCCTGCCATTCTAGCGCAGAGCAAGCTGTGGAAGAAGCGAAACATTCATTAATCCGAAGTTCCATTAGAGCCGATACGGTACTCTGTTGATTTCCGGTGAGATGG
>JASHRB010000452.1 GCA_030037575.1 Candidatus Sulfotelmatobacter sp.
AAACACGCCGGTGGCTATTTTAAGCAATAGTGGCGCGAGCGGACAGGATGAAACCGACAACTACTGGGGCGAGTATGAGAGCGTGTCTTCGGATCCCAACAATGACGTTACCTTCTGGGCGGTGGATCAATACATGAAGGGCAATCAAGTCGGTCAGTGCTCTTTCAGCACTCGAGTGGGGACCGGATGCACGTGGGCGAGCCGCATCTTCACCTGTCAGCTGGGATCCGGTTGTTAGGTTCGCTGTAAGCGTCATCGCATTGGTTTTGGGGGACGGCACCGGTGCCGTCCCTTCCATAGCAGGATCGGCTGAACTGAGGAAGTCGTTGCGGAGCAACGGACCGATTATCGCGCGTGGCCTGCACGCTACCCGACTTAACCACACGAGGAGGTCCCTATGAAGCGCATAGTCCCTTTCCTTTTGTGGCTGCTGACGACGTTGGCGGCAACCGCGCAGACAGTCCCGATCCAGCACATCGTCTTCATCATTAAAGAGAACCGAAGTTTCGACAATTACTTCGGACAATTCCCCAACGCGCACGGGGCGACTACCGGAGTGCTGTCGAGTGGGAAGGTTGTGCCCTTGACTCACGCACCAGACTACACATGGCACGACGTGGGTCACGACTGGTACTCGGCCATTGAAGTGATCAATGGCGGCCTAATGAACTTGTTCGATGTCAACTACGGGGCCAATATCCACGGAGATTATCTCGCATTTACGCAGATGGGACAGGCGGACATCCCCAACTATTGGCGTTATGCGCAGACCTACGAACTCGCCGACAATATGTTCTCCTCGCAACATGGTGACAGTTTCCCGAATCATCTATACACAATCGCAGCCACCTCCGATGGCGTGATCAGTATTCCCACCGCGGTTGGCAGCAGCCAATCGTGGGGTTGCGACAATAACGCCGGGGGCACGGTGGAGGTCATGGATGAAAGCGGGGTGATCACCAACGTGGCACCCTGCTTCGACTTCGAAACCATGGCGGACATACTCGACCAGAACGGAATTTCGTGGAGGTATTACGCGTCACCGTATGGCGAAGTGGGGTATCAGGGAAGCACCTACAGCGCCATTCAGCACATACGTTACGGACCGGACTGGACGACCGACGTGTTCCAACAGCCACAGTTCATCACCGACGCTCTTGCCGGTGATCTGCCGTCGGTTGCGTGGGTTACACCGACCGGCACAACCAGCGAACACCCCTATGCAGGCAGCGTGTGCGCTGGCGAGAACTGGACCGTCAACATGATCAACGCGGTCATGGAAAGCCCGGAATGGAGTTCAACTGCGATTCTCCTGGCCTGGGATGATTTTGGCGGAATGTACGACCACGTTTCGCCTCCGGTGGTCGATATGTATGGGTTGGGACCGAGAGTGCCTCTGCTCATAATCTCGCCTTACGCAATTAACTCGGTGGTGCACACTCAATACGAACTCTCCAGCGTATTGCGCTTCATGGAAGACGTTTTCAATCTCCCGTCTCTGAACAACCGCGACGCCACGGCTAACTCGCTCTCGAGCGCTTTCGACTACTCTCAGACTCCCTTGGCGCCACTGGTCCTTACTCCTCGTACCAACTGCCCGATGGTGAACGGTCCCAGCATCTTTGGAGAACAGAGCCTTGGAAGTTCAACATTAAACAAAGTCGCTTTGTATAATCCGTCCAGCACTGACATTGCGATATCCAACATAACTGTGAGTCCAGACCCGGGTGATTTTACGATCGCCTCTTGCAAGCACGTTACCCTCAAGCCGGGCCAGGTCTGCCCATTGGAAATTACCTTCGAACCAACTCAACTCGGGCCGCTCTCGGCTACGATTACCGTGACCGATAATTATCTCGGCAGCCCGCAAACCATAAGCGCTACGGGCACCGGATCGGCCGTAAAAGTGGATCAGAATGTGAACTACGCGCCCGAAGTGAATGTGGGCAACACGGGAACTTTTGCCTTCGGCCTGACAAATGCCGGCACCACGGCCCTCAGCATTTCTTCGGTCTCGCTGGTTGGCGCAGAATTTAGCCAGACAAATACCTGTCGAAGCTCGGTCGCCGCAGGCAAGTCTTGCAAATTTGTGGTCACTTTCACGCCGACCATCGTTGGTCCGGGATGGGGTTTAATTACTATCAACGATAGCGATCCTGGCAGTCCGCACATTATTCGGCTTTCGGCAACCGGAATCCCAGTCGGGCAAACACCGCAAATAGGACCCGCAGAAGAGAAGCCGAGAACCAGCGTTGACGACTACGATTGATTATAGCGATGAAGACAAAAAGGACGTCGAGCTGACCCGGCAGTTACCCAGAACAGCCGGCAGAAGCTTTCCATCCATTCCACCGAGAGGCAGCCAAGTGCCCACTGCCTGCCCTTGCATCCAAGCAGCATCTCCATTTCCATTCCGTAAGCGTTTGGAGTAGACCTCGTTGACGCCGTTGACGCGTTGACGAGCCCTATGGAGCATTACAAGTGTGCACAAAGATATGCTGTGGACACTGGGCGGCGTGGCGGCGTTGAACGGTTCTTCGAGATCGCGCTGGTCACGCTAGATCAAGTCCGGTAGTTCGTCGCGCGGAATCAGCAGACGGATGGATCGAGTCTGGCCCGGTGTTCTCTCGATAAGGCCATGAGTTTCAAGCGTCAAGATCATTTGATGCACGGAAGGCGGGGAGACTCGAAAGTATTGTTGCATTTCGGACTCCGCAGGTGGGCACTCGCGGATTTTGCCGTAGTAGTAAATGAACGCTAAGTACTGGTCTTGCTTGTCGGTATAGGGTCTCTTCATCCTGGTTTAAATACCGGAACGCCCGCAGAGTTCTTCACAATAAAACCACCGAAATCGTCCCGCTCGTTGCCTGCGGCCACCCGAAACGTCCGTGCTCCTCCTGCCACTGGATGCCAATCGCCGACACACCCCTTATGATTGAAGGCCCGGCGCCAGGCACAGACGGCCGTGGTCTATCTTCCGCAGCGACTCGTACGGACAACAGTCTGTTCCCATCCCCGCCACCCAGTTGCCTCGCGCCCGATACAGCCTGCGCCAATTGAAGACCCGATTGGCGTTTACTCCCTGTACGCGCGCAATCTGTGCCACCGACGCTCCTTCGGCCAACGTCTCCTCCACAATCCGTCGCTTCTGCTCTAACTCCAAGTAGCGACGCTTCGTTGGAACCGGTTGAGTGTATGTGTCCATCCTTTCTCCAACTGGACGCTACCATCTTCCCATCTTCCTGTCCACATCCTGAGCAAGCACCCACATCACTCTTGTCCAGACGGCCAGCGGCGACTCCGTCGCGTCCGCACCTGACCAGAGCCGCCTCAGAAGCCGCATCTGTGCGACGGAAAGTGGCGAATTTAGTTTCCCGTTCCACTCAGCCGGATATATTGGGGACTCTCGCCGCCGTTGTCGGTGAAAGTTAGTTCTGCGCTCTGCGCCCCTGCGCTGGGAGGAGTGAAAGTTACATAGACTGTGCAACTGGCGCCGGCTGCGAGGCTTGCACCGCAGGAGCTGCTGCCAGACACCACCGCATAAGCACCGGCGGCCACGCCGATAGTAGCGATGCTACTGAAGTTAACCGGAAGAGTTGCGCTCGCGTTGGTCACCGTAACCGGGAGCGGAGAACTGGTTGTACCCACTGCCTGGTCATAGAACTGTAAAATTTCTGGCGCCAATGCAATGGCAGTCGATTTGCCCGATAGGGAAACTGTCTGGGGGCTGTTCGGACCTGTATATGCGATTTGCAGAGTGGCGTTTATGTTACCGCTATCCACGGGATCGAAAACCACCGTGATGGGGCAACTCTGCCAAGCGGGCAGGGAAGCGCAATTGTTTGACTGAGTGAAATTAGGGGCGCCTGCGCCCAGGATGGTGATCACCGGAGCCAGGGCGGTGGGCGTACTGTTGGTCAGCGTCGTCGAATTGCTTTTCTTGGTTCCGATGACTTGGGTCTTAGAAAAACTGACGCTTGTGGGGGTCACGACCACCGTAGAGGCTGCACCGGTACCACTCAAGCTGAGCAGGGCCGGGGGCGAAGTCTTTGTTTTGATCACCACGCTGCCAGATTGGCTCCCCACCGCGGTCGGCTTAAAGGTGACATCGAGCGTGCAAAACGCCCCCGCAGCGATACTGCCACCGGTGTACGGGCAGGAAGTGGGGGTGGTGTTGAGGGTGTACACGCTTCGATTCGCGGTGATGCTGGTGATATTGAGCGGCGCATCTCCGGGATCGGTCAGCGTGGTCGACTGTATGCCGCTAGTGGTACCCACAAACTCATTGCCAAAGCTGAGCGCTGATGGGGAGAGCGCGATTCCCGACGAAGTGCCGATGCCCGAATAGCCGACAGAGAGAGAGCCGCTGCCCGAGGTGGAAATGCTCAGAGACGCTTTGCGAGCGCCTGCAGCGGCGGGAGTAAATATGGTTGAAATGCTGCAAAATGCTCCCATGGCAAGACTCGCCGGCAGCGTTCCGCAGTTCTGGGTTA
This sequence comes from Candidatus Sulfotelmatobacter sp., assembly GCA_030037575.1. Lineage (GTDB taxonomy): Bacteria > Acidobacteriota > Terriglobia > Terriglobales > Acidobacteriaceae > Sulfotelmatobacter. Next base: position 4,494 of record JASHRB010000452.1, read on the forward strand.
CGGCGAAATCCTGAGCATCCGTGCCACCCAATGTGAGGCTGGAAATGGTTAGAGGAGTCTTGCCGGTATTCGTGAGCGAAACCATCAGGGGACCGCTGGAGGTGGACACTGGCTGACCTCCGAAACTAACGATGCCGCTCGACAATATGGCAGACGAGGACGAACCTTCTCCGGTTACGCTTACCACCTGAGCCGGTGAAACGTTATCGCCAATGGTGACGGTTCCAGGATGAGTGCCGGAGTGGATGGGCGTAAAAACTACGTCGATCGTGCATTGCGAACCTTGATAAACCGCTCCCCCAGCGTAAGGACAAGAAGTTGGAGTCATCACCAAGCTATAGGGCCCGGTGACAACGATGCCAGATACTAACAGGGAAGCAGTCCCTGTGTTGCTAAGAGTTACGGATTGTTTCACACTGGAACTGCCTACCGGCTGATTCCCGAAGTTCATGGCCTTCGATGAGAGCTTAACCAGCGGAGCCGGAGTTGCCTGATCCAGCAGCCCATAGACATCCACTTCGGTCTGTGTTCCCACGTAAACCCTGCCATTCGCGATAGTTGGAGGTACGAACTTATCGTCGAGGCCGGCTTCGTCGCGTGTACCCGCTTGTTCGCTTGAATATAATAAATCTGCTACATTGGTAGCGTCATAAGCCCAGAGAATGGCATTCTTGACGCCGGGAACAATATCGAGGTTATCCGCGCGCTCAATGGTCCACAGGATGCCATTCGACGTACCGTCAGAGGACACTGAAGGAGTGCTGCCCGAAGGATACGCATTTTGCGTTTTCGCCACCGGAGCGGTCGAGAGTTTTCCGTTAGACAGGGTGTACATCTTTAGATAGTCGCCCGCGTTTCCCTCGTGGGATGTTCCCGAGAAATAAAGATAGGTTTCCGACGGACCCTGCCAGTACGCTGGAGAACCCCAGTATCCGCTGGGGGCGCCGACGATAGTCTGGAGATCGGCGTCTTGGGTGGAACTATAATGTCCCATCGAATCACGATTGACCAGGTAAATAGGAGCGGCGTAGGAATTGCCGACTACATCGCAAGGCTGGCCGCCTTTGCCGGCCTCTACGAGTAGATCCGGATAGGTGCCTGACTGAGTGGGTAGCACTAATGGCCCGCCAGAGCCCAAATCCATATCATTCTGCATCCGGCAGCCCTGATCCATGGGAGTGAAATAATCAAGCACGTTCAGGCTGCTATCGAGTTTGAGTACGGTGTCTCCGCCATCCGGTCCGCTGTTATTGAAGTCGAAGAGTCCATCCCCCGTAGCAGCGTAAATATTTCCCTCACTATCGGTGGCGAACCCAGCGCCCGATTGCCAAGCTCCACCCAGGGCGCCATTGGGAGTAGTAGCTAGGATCGCCGTCTGCGCCAAAGTTTGAGCATCGAAGGCCATAATCCAGCCATGTTCGTCGCCAGCCCATCCTGCGTAGATCGTTCCATTCGATAGCAGCAAAGCCGTTCGCTGCAAGCTTTGCGGCAAGAATGTGATGACTCCACCCACGCTGCCCTCACCATTGCCGGAAACGCTGCCCTGAACCTCTACTGGGCCTCCGAACTTTTCTGTCCCGGTAGAAATATCAAGCGCATGCAGGCGAACAACGTAATTGCCAAGTTCGAAAGTGCGGACCATCACGTACATCGTTCCCGTACTTGGGTCGATCACCGGAGTGGCGGTGATGCCCATAAGGGGATAGATAGGACAAGCCGTTACCGATCTGCATGGCACTGGGGTGATTCCATTCAGTGTATTTGTATAATTCACGTGCCAGAGTGGACTGGTAGTGAGCCCATCCGCATCGAAGGCGTAGACGCTATCATTCTCCGTCGCCACATAAACCACGTTGTGCATGGCCTGATTGGGAATGACCACATTGGGAACGTAGAGGGGTTCCGCAAAAATCTGGCCATCGACCGGGAAGGTAAATACCTT
>JASHRB010000453.1 GCA_030037575.1 Candidatus Sulfotelmatobacter sp.
GCAGTCGCTGGAATCGCGAATACAAGCGGCGTTCGGCTCTTTTCCACCGGCGCGGGCCAAATCGGCGCTCGAAACCATGGAGCACCTCGCGCTGCTGAAGCGCTGGTACTACCGCGGCAGCCGCGTCGGAGAAATCTTCCTTGCCCCTGATAAAAATATTTTTCCCATGCGCCGAATCATTCGCGGCATGGGCCGCGTCTTAAGAGGCGAACGCGCAACCATGGAACTTCAACCTCACCCCGGAGACACGGCGGCACCGCGAAAAGACCATGAATAGAAGTTTTCTTTCTGTCTCGCTGGCTCCGTGGTCAAAGCTTTGTGTCGAGAGAAATCCAAGGACGGCAAAATGGCAGGCAAAGATTCGCGAAGTGAAGATTCCCACGATAAACAGCTCCGAGAACATCTCGTTTATTTGCTCGATGGCGGCGGTGCGCATGCGAAATTCGGAGACGTGGTCAACGACATACCCGAGAACTTGCGCGGCGTGAAAGCGGATGGGCTGCCGCATTCCGCCTGGATGCTGCTCGAACATTTGCGCATTGCCCAGTGGGACATTCTCGAGTTCAGTCGCAATCCGAAGCACGAGTCTCCGAAGTGGCCTGAGGGGTATTGGCCCAGGGCGGAAGCGCCTCCGAGCACGGCTGCGTGGAATACGAGCATTCGACAATTTCGGAAAGATTTAAAGGCGATGCAGGATTTGGTGACCCGTCCGAAGACGGATTTGTATGCGCGGATCGCGTGGGGAGACGGGCAAACCGTGCTGCGCGAAGCATTGCTCGCGGCGGATCACAATGCATACCATATCGGTCAGTTGGTTGATTTGCGGAGATTGTTGGGTGCCTGGCAAGTTTAGGGCGAGTCATCCAGGGTTGCAAGAAAGTCGATCAGGAAACCGTCAGACAAAGAACGAGCCGGCTCGTTCCGGTTGCAGCGCCGCAATCGAATGCGGGGTATCGAACCAATCCATTCGCTGGTCACGGCGCCACGGTGATAGTGAGGGGAATGTCGTTCGCGATTGATCCGCAAGTTCCGATCCGGTCAATCGTTGTTGTTCCCGATGACGCGCGCCTGGAAATGCTCCAGACGATGGTCACATGCACGCTGCCATTGGCCGGCGGCGTCACGGGGTTGGCCGAGGCCGTAGCCGACCCGCCGCCGGGGAACTCATTCACGTTCAGCTCCATCGCGGAATGAAATCCATTCAGGCTAGTGATGGTGAAAGTGGTGGATACGCTGCCGCTATCATCCATTGTGAATGAAGAAGGTGACAACGACATGGTGAAACTCTTCGTTCCCGAAGAAGCGTTCACCCTAAGGGCAACCGGGGTGCTGTGATTGGTTGAGCCGGAGCTTCCGCTGATGGTCACGTTGGCGAAGAACGATGCGGTCACGCCGCCGGGCAGGCCGCCGGCGCTCAGCGTTGTCGCCGGGTTGAAGCCGCCCGTGCTGGTGACGATAATCGTGCTTGTGCCTGCCTTTCGCCGATTTCGCCCGCGGACCTGCGATTCGCCGAGTCCGGTTCCGCCCGACAAGACCAGTGGCCTACTTAGCAGTCGAGTTGGCGCGGCGGTGGCAGGCGAATATTCGTGCGCGCCGCGCCCCGAAAAAGGCAGTGAATTGGAGGGGAAAAGCGGCACCGATGGTCGGCGCGCTGCACCGCCCGGCGGCACAGGTTCATCCTGGAAAGTGCGCGCTAAAGCTTCCTGAGTCATAAGCGCTTCCGGCGGTCAATAGCCAATGTCTGGAAATAACCTCAAGTACATCGAATCATGTTGATGAAATGCGGCCGCCGCGTCTGTACCGAGTAACCTTCGTCACCGGTATGCTGTGGAGGTTTGGGCGGGGATGCCGTGAGGGCCTGTGGGATAATAGTGAATCCGCTTTCCGGGTCGGCTTCCAGCCCAGCGGCATCTATATAAGGTGAACAGCTTGGACAAAGCATCAATCGCCGATAGGCAGCGCTTTTTTTTCGATCATTACGGTGTAACCGAGAACGACCTGGAGCGCTATCTGGCCGCGGCTTTATCGGCTGGAGGCGACTACGCCGACCTTTATTTTGAGTATCTTTCGTCGACCTCGCTGATGGTGGATGAATCCATGGTGAAGTCGGCCGCGCAAGGCATCTCTGCCGGATGCGGCGTGCGCGTGGTTTCGGGCGAGCGCACGGGATACGCTTATACTGACGATCTTTCGGCGAAGCGCATTCTCCATGCCGCGCGTACCGCCGCCTTGATTGCGAGCGCGCCGGCCAAGACTCCGGTTGCGGGTTTTCAAAAGACGGCGGCGCGCAGCTTGTATCCGGTGAGGCTGCCTTCGGTTGATGCTGAGATCAGGGGCAAAGTTGAGTTGGTGATGCGCGCCGATACGGCCGCGCGCGCGTATGATCCGCGAATTCAGGAAGTGCGCGCCAGCTACTCGGACGAACTGAGGAATATCTTGGTGGTTGCTTCCGACGGAACTTTTGCCGAGGATTCGCAGCCTCTCGCCCGCATGAACGTTTCCTGCATCGCCAAGACCGAGGGCCATTCGGCGCGCGGAGGGTCCGGCGGCGGTGGTCGCGTGGCGTTGGACTTTTTCTTCGGCGAGAAAAGTCCCGAGTTTTTTGCCAAGGAGGCGGCGCGCCAGGCAATTTTGCAGCTGGATGCGCGCGAAGCTCCGGCGGGAGAGATGGAAGTTGTACTCGGTCCAGGATGGCCGGGCGTGTTG
>JASHRB010000454.1 GCA_030037575.1 Candidatus Sulfotelmatobacter sp.
CGCGGGCAGGCGGATCGCCTCGATTTTTCCGCTGGGCCATCGAATCACGACCGTGTCCACTTTGGCGGCTGCCCCCAATCCGAAATGCACTCGAAAATCGTTCGAGGAAGCATAGCTGCCCCCGCTGATCACGTCTCCGCGCTGGCGCACACCGCCGGCGGAAAGATAAATGGTTGCTCCCACCGCATCGCGCGGACTCTTCGGCCCTCCCATCAACTGCAGCGCCACCCAATGGTTCGGGGTGGCGCATACATTGCGTAGCAGCACCGGACGACCGCGCAGCTGATTGACGACGACATCGATTTTCCCGTCATTGAACAGATCGCCAAAAGCCGCGCCCCGCGCGGTGAGAACGGCTGCCAGTCCGGTTCCTTTTACGGGCGGCACGCTTTCAAACTTGCCGTTGTGCAAATTATGAAACAGCAGCGGGCGCTGGGCGAAGGTCGTGCCCCAGTCCGTCTTGTCGACGCCCGGGTACACATGCCCGTTGGCCACAAAAAGATCTTTCCATCCGTCGTTGTCGTAATCGAGAAATCCCGTTCCCCACCCCAGAAAGGGAATCGTCACTTCGGCAATGCCCGCCGGATAGCTCACATCGGTGAAATTCGCGCCGCCGTCATTTCTGTAGAGGGGGTTGTAATCGTCGGAAAAAACCGTGTTGTACAAATCCAATTGCCCGGTGTTCAAATAATCGCCGACCGCAATTCCCATCGATGCCGTCTCGCGGCCATCTTCATTGAGCGCATAGCCGGAGACGTAGCTTGCATCTTCAAAAGTTCCATCGCCTTTGTTGAGGTAGAGATAATTGGGCGTCGAGTCGTTGGCCACCATCAAGTCGACTTTGCCGTCGTTGTTGACGTCGGCAAAAACGGCCGTCAATCCGTAGTATCGATTGGCATCGGCCACTCCCGCCTTGACGCTGACGTCGCTAAAGGTTCCGTCGCCGTTGTTGTGAAAAAGATGGTCGGGTTCGCCCTGCAATCCGCGCGGGCCGCACATCACCTTCATGCCGCGAAATTGGCAATCGGCAAAACCGACCGTGGCCGAGCCGGGCGTGGGAGGATGATCGAGATCGTAGTGCACGTATCCGGGAACGAACAGATCAAGTCGCCCATCCCCGTCGTAGTCGCCGAATGTGGCGCCGGTTGACCAATTACCCAGGGCTACACCGGCTTTCTCCGCCACGTCGGTAAATGTTCCATCGTGATTGTTGTGATACAGGCGATTCTTGCCGAAATTGGTCACATAGATGTCGGGCCAGCCGTCGTTGTCGTAATCACCCACGGCCACTCCAAAACCCCAGCGATCGTTGGTCACTCCGGCCTGCCGGGCAACGTCGGTAAAGGTGCCGTCATGGTTGTTATGGAACAACGCGGCGTGGGGTGGAGTGGTCTTGCCCGACATGGCGTCGTACGTCGAACCATTCACCATATAAATGTCCAGCCAGCCGTCGTTGTCGTAATCGAGCAGCGCCACCCCGGAGCCGACGGTTTCCAGAATGTAGCGCACTTCTTCCGTGCCCATGAGGTGACGCCAGTTGGTCAAGCCGGCTTTTTCCGCCACGTCCTGAAAAACAATCGGGCCGCTGTCGACAAATCCACCGGCGGTGATCGGGCGTTTCTCGCTATCCAGAACCGGCGCATGAGCCGCGCCCGTAGAAACCGCGCCCTGCGTCTGCATGGGGGCCAGCGGCACCGGCTGAGTCGTTTTTTGAGTGGAGCCGGACGGGCGAGCGGCGGACAGGATGACGGCCACCGCAAATCCCGCCAGGATTTTCGTCTTTCGTCCGTGCAGCATGAAAACAGCCTGAGGGCGGCGGCGCCGGCGAATCGGTGAGGGACACAATCCAGCAACCTCGCCGAGCAGGGATTGAAAATTTTGCAGCGAGCCGCTTCGCCCCGCTCCTGTTCACCAGACCGTTGCCCGCGCTCTCGAGCCTGGCACGGACTGTCCCCCCGCACCCAGGAGTGCGCCACAGCGCCGTCCCGGTCTTTCCCCGTGCGCTACCGGTTACGCAATTTTGACTTGTCTTCCGCGAACGCTCTGAAGAACGGTCGCCGGCAGTCTCACGACTCGCACGTTGGCATCTTTTTTGGTTTTGGCGTTAATGGCCACGCCGTCCGCATGGGGAAACGGATCGGAGATCACTTCAAATTCCTCGCCGTACAGACGAATACGCTCGCGCGCCGCGTAGCCCAGGCGCTTCACGTTGTCGCAGATTTCTGCGATGGAGGGAGAATCATTATTATGGCTGGTCATGATGGCTTTATTCTACCGGTTCCGGACAAATATCGGTAGCATCCGGCATTGGGGCGGGCGCATCCAACCGGCTTTATCATCGGAACGTCATTATATGTAATGTTTTGTCTTTGCCGCAGTTAGAAGGCCGGCTACAGAATAAAATGCATTTGTTGTTGGACACTGCCAGAGGCTATCGATAGAAATCAATGGACCCGAAACAATCCACCGTACACGTCGCTCCCGATCGTCAACTTCTGCCGCCGGAGACCGAACCGCCACAAAAAAGAAAATACTGGATCTGGGCAGGCGTTCTCCTGGTCGTTGGCCTGATTTTATATTTTGCCTTTCGTCACAAGGGCGGCGCCGAATCGCCGGCAGCCGGATCGCCCGGCGGTGGTCGCCACGCTTTTAGCGGCCCGGTCACCATCACCACGGCCACCGCCACCCAGGGCGACATCGGCATCTATCTCGACGCAATCGGCACGGTGACGGCGCTGTACACGGACTCGATCACCGCGCAGGTCACCGGTGTCATCACCGCCGTGCATTACAAAGAAGGCGAGTTTGTAAAAAAGGGCGATCCTCTGATCGATATCGACTCCCGCCCGTACGAAGCCCAAGTCATCCAGGCCGAGGGCGCGTTGGAGCGGGACCAAAATCTCCTGGCGCAGGCGCAAATGGATTTGCAGCGCTACAAAGACGCGTGGGCCAGAAACGCGATTCCGCGGCAGACTTACGAAGATCAACAGAAAATCGTTCTGCAGGACCAAGGAACGGTGAAAAACGACCAAGGCACTCTCCAATATGACCAAGTGCAGGTTGCTTACTGCCACATCCTGGCGCCCATCAGCGGCCGCGTCGGTCTGCGTCTGGTCGATCCCGGAAATCTGGTCACCGCCAACGCCACCACCACTCTGCTGGTAATCACCGAAACCCAGCCCATCACCGTGGTCGCCACCATTTCCGAGGACAGCCTGGCCGAAGTTCTGCAGCAGTCGCATCACGGAATCGGCCTTCCTCTCGAAGCCTGGGACCGCTCCAATCAACACAAGCTCGGAACCGGCCAGGTAATTTCCTTCGACAATCAGATCGATACCACCACCGGCACCGTCAAAGTCCGCGCCGAATACGAAAACAAGAAAGCCGAGCTTTATCCCAACCAGTTTGTCAATACGCGCTTGCTGGTGAAAACCCTCCACGGCCAGATCCTGCTGCCCGGTTCGGCCGTGCAGCACAACGGCAGTGTGGCCTTCGTCTACGTCATTGAGAACGGGCAAGCCAACATGCGCAACGTCAAAACCGGTGCTTCCGAGGGTGGGCAAACCGCGGTGCAAGGCGTGAATCCGGGCGAAGTGGTGGCCGATAGCAGCTTCGAGAAACTGCAGGACGGGTCCAAAGTGATGGTCACCTCGAAGCCCCTGCCCACCTCGTCGCCCGAGGGCAACGCTCCGTGAGTCCCTCTCGTCCATTTATTCTCCGGCCGGTGGCAACCATTCTGCTGATGACGGCAATCCTGCTGGTGGGCCTGGTAGCCTACCTGCAATTGCCCATTTCGGCGCTGCCGCAAGTCGACTATCCCACCATTCAGGTGCTCACTTTTTATCCCGGGGCCAGCCCCGACGTGATGGCGACCACCATCACCGCCCCGCTCGAGCGCCAATTCGGCGAAATGCAGGGCTTGAGCCAGATGACCTCCACCAGCGCCGGAACGGTTTCGGTCATCGTTCTGCAATTCAGCCTTTCCTTGAACCTCGACGTGGCGGAAGAAGAAGTCCAGTCCGCCATCAATGCCGCGCAAAGTTATTTGCCTTCCGACCTGCCCGTTCCTCCGGTCTATAACAAAACCAATCCCGCCGATGCGCCCATCCTCACCCTGGGCATCACTTCCGACAGCATGCCGCTGTCGCAGGTGGAAGACCTCATCGACACGCGCCTCGCGCCCAAGCTCTCCCAGTTAAACGGTGTGGGACTGGTCAGCATAAGCGGGGGCCAGAAACCCGCCGTGCGCATTCAAGTCAATCCCACCAAGCTTTCTGCCTATGGCATCAATCTGGAGGATGTGCGCACGGCTTTGACCGAGACCAGCGTGAATGCCGCCAAGGGAAACTTTGACGGCCCGCGGCAGGATTATCAGATCGACGCCAACGATCAGATCACCGACGCTGAGGACTATTACCGCGTGGTGGTGGCATACCGCAACGGCGCGCCCGTGATGTTGAAGGACATAGCCACGGTGGTGAACGGGGTGGAGAACGCCGAACTCGCCGCCTGGATGAACCAGACCCCCGCGGTGGTGCTCAACATCCAGCGTCAGCCCGGCGCCAATACCATTGCCGTGGTCAAAAGCATCAAGAAGATCCTGCCCGAACTCGAAGCCAACCTGCCGGCGGCGGTGCAGATTACTCAGCTCACCGATCTGACCACCAGCATCCAGGCTTCGGTCAACGATGTCGAATTTGAACTCATGCTGACCATCGGCTTGGTCGTGATGGTCATCTTTTTATTCCTGCGCAGCTTCCGCGCGACCACCATCCCCAGCGTCGCCGTGCCGCTCTCCCTGGTGGGCACCTTCGGCGCCATGTATGCGCTCGGCTACAGCCTCGACAATCTTTCCCTCATGGCGCTCACCATCTCCACCGGCTTCGTGGTCGACGACGCCATCGTGATGATCGAAAACATCGCGCGTTTCATTGAGGAGGGGGAAACGCCCATGGAAGCCGCGCTCAAAGGCGCGGGCCAGATCGGCTTCACCATTCTTTCCCTCACGGTTTCCCTCATCGCCGTTCTTATTCCTTTGCTGTTCATGAGCGACGTGGTGGGCCGGCTCTTCCGCGAATTTGCCGTCACCCTGGCCGTCACCATCGTGATTTCCGCCGTGGTGTCGCTCACGCTGACGCCCATGATGTCTTCGCGCATTCTGCGCCACAATCCCGAGTCCGAACAGAGCCGCTGGTTTCAGGCTTCCGAGCGCGCCTTCGACCGCATGATCGCTTTCTACGGCCGCACCCTGAAAGTCGTCCTGCGCTATCAGACCATCACGCTTCTGGTCGCCGTCGCCACTTTGGTGCTTACCGTTTTCCTGTACATCCTGATTCCGAAAGGTTTCTTCCCGGTGCAGGATACCGGCGTGATTCAGGGCATTTCGCAGGCGGCGCAGTCGATTTCTTTCGCGGCCATGGCGGACAAGCAGCAGCAGCTGGCCGCCATCATTGCTCAGGATCCGGCGGTGGCCAGCCTCTCCTCGTTCATCGGCGCCGATGGCACCAACACCACGCTCAATAGCGGACGCATGGCGATTAACCTGAAGCCCATCGAAGACCGCAGCCTGAACGCTTCCGATGTGATTCGCCGCCTCCAGGATAAGCTGGCCAGCGTACAAGGCATTCACCTCTACATGCAGCCCGTACAGGACATCAGTGTAGATGACCGCGTCAGCCGCACTCAATATCAGTACACCTTGGAAGATCCCGACGTCGACGAGTTGAACGCCTGGACGGCAAATTTTGTCGCCCAACTCAAAAAACTTCCCTCCCTCGAAGATGTGGCCACCGATCAGCAGACCGGCGCGCAGGCCATCGCGGTAAACATCGATCGCGTCACCGCGTCCCGCTTGGGCATTGCTCCGGCCACCATCGACAACACGCTCTACGACGCTTACGGCCAGCGCCAGATCAACACCCTTTACACCCAGCTCAATCAATATCACGTGGTGCTCGAAACCCAGCCTTCCTGGCGGCAGGACGCGGGAAACCTCGCCGATCTCTACATTCAATCCAGCGCTTCGTCCAACGCGACCGGCGCTGCCGCGGCCAACTCCTTTTCCGCCTCCGGATCGGCTTCCGCAGGTTCCAACGCGACCACGACTTCGGTTCTGTACACGCCGTCGGCCGCGGTTCTGCAGCCTTCGGCGACCGTTCTCGCCTCCTCCAACAACACCGCCGCGGCGGCTTCCCTGAACGGCGGCACCTTCGCCGGAACCACGCCCAACACACTGACCTCGGCCGCCGGAGCCAACGCCATTCCGCTCAATACCTTTGTTCACGTATCCAGCACGCGCGAGGCTCTTTCCATCAATCATCAGGGGCAATTCCCTTCGGTCACGGTCTCGTTTAATCTCGCCCCCCACGCCGCGCTGGGAACGGCCATCAGCGATATCAACGCAGTCGCCAAGAAAATCGATTTTCCCGCCAGCCTGCAAGCCGGATTTCAGGGCACAGCCGCCTCATTCGAGCGCTCGCTTTCGAATGAGGCTTTATTGATCCTGGCCGCGCTGGTCACCGTTTACATCGTTCTCGGCGTGCTTTACGAGAGCTTCATTCATCCCGTAACCATTCTTTCCACCTTGCCCTCGGCCGGCGTGGGCGCGCTGCTGGCGCTGATCGTTTTCCATCAGGATCTGAGCGTGGTCGCCATCATTGGAATCATCCTGCTGATCGGCATCGTGAAGAAGAACGGCATCATGATCGTCGACTTCGCGCTCGAGGCCGAGCGCCAGCACGGAAAGAATTCAACCGACGCGATTTACGAGGCCAGCCTGCTTCGTTTCCGCCCCATCATGATGACCACCATGGCGGCGCTGCTCGGTGGAATCCCGCTCGCTCTCGGCCGTGGTTACGGCTCCGAGTTGCGCCGTCCGCTGGGCATCTCCATGGTGGGCGGGTTGCTGGTCAGCCAGATTCTTACGCTTTATACCACCCCCGTGATTTACATCTTCTTCGATCATCTGGCGCAGCGCTTCAGCAAGGGCAAACACTCGGCCGAAACAGGCGTTACCGGTGCGGAGGCGCCCCCGGAGAACGCATGAACATCTCGGAACCATTCATCCGGCGCCCGGTCGCAACCACGCTCTTGACCGCGGCCGTCGCCCTTGCCGGGGCCATCGGCTTCACCGTGCTGCCGGTCTCTCCGCTCCCGCAGGTCGATTTCCCGACCATCTCTGTCTCCGCAACCCTGCCCGGAGCCAGCGCCGACATCATGGCCTCCTCCGTGGCTACGCCGCTCGAACGGCAGTTCGGCCACATCGCCGGCATCACCGAGATGACCTCCTCGAGCGCTCTGAGCAGCACCTCGATCACGCTGCAGTTTGATTTGTCGCGCAACATCGACGGCGCCGCGCGCGACGTCGAGGCGGCCATCAACTCGGCACGCAGCTATTTGCCGGCCAATCTGCCCAGCAATCCCACCTATCGAAAATACAATCCTTCCGACGCCCCGATTTTGATCATGGGCATCACCTCGGACAAATATCCCACGCCCAAGCTCTATGACGAAGCTTCCACCGTCATGGAGCAGAAGCTTTCGCAAATCGACGGCGTGGGCCAGGTTTTTGTCGGCGGCGGCGCCCTGCCTTCGGTGCGTGTCGAGGTCAATCCCACCAAGCTCGAAAGCAAGGGATTGACGCTCTCCACGATTCAGTCCGTGCTCGCCCTGCAGAACTCCGACATGCCCCGCGGCCACTTCTCCAACGATGCCTTGGGCGCCGACATCATCACCAACGATCAGATTTCCACCGCCGATCAGTACAAGCCGCTGATCGTCGGCTATAACAACGGCAGCGCGGTGCAATTGTCCGACGTTGCCGACGTAATCGACTCCACCCAGAACCTGCGCACCGCCGGATACCTTAACGGCATGCCATCGGTGACGGTCATCATCTTCCGCCAGCCCGGGGCAAATATTATTCAGACGGTGCAGCGCATCCAGTCGCAGCTGCCGTTTTTGCAGGCCATTCTCCCCCAAGGGATTAAGGCGACCATCGTCTTCGACCGCACCACCACCATTCGGGCTTCCGTCGATGATGTCGAGCGCACGCTGATGATCTCCGTGGTCCTGGTGGTGCTGGTCGTCTTTTTCTTTCTACGCAACGCGCGCGCCACCATCATCCCCAGCGTGGCCGTCCCCGTGTCCCTGATCGCGACCTTCGCCGTCATGTATCTGCTGGGTTTCAGCCTGGATAACCTTTCGCTGATGGCCCTGACCATCTCCACCGGCTTCGTCATCGACGACGCCATCGTGGTGATGGAAAACATCGCCCGCTATCTCGAGCATGGAATGCAGCCCCTGCAGGCGGCCTTGAAAGGCGCGAAGGAAATCGGTTTCACCGTCTTCTCCATCAGCATCTCGCTGGTCGCCGTCTTCATCCCCATTCTGCTGATGGCGGGCATCGTCGGCCGCCTCTTCCGCGAGTTCGCCATCACCCTGGCGACGGCCATTCTAATCTCCATGGTGATCTCGCTCACCACCACTCCCACCATGTGCGCCCACCTGCTGAAGGCGCACGAGCAGGATCCGACCAAGCACGGCCTCCTCTACCGGGCGAGCGAACGGTTCTTCACCGGGATGCTCAACGTCTACGGCACATCGCTCGAGTGGGTCTTGCAAAATCCCTTTTTCACGCTCTCCATCCTCGGCCTTACCATCGCGCTCAACGTGGTTCTCATCTTGCGCATCCCCAAAGGATTCTTTCCCCAGCAGGATACCGGCGCGCTGGTGGGCGGCGTGCAGGGCCCGCAGGACGCTTCCTTCCCCTTCATGAATGATTCGCTTCTGCAATTGGTAAAGGTAATTAAGGACGACCCCGCGGTGGCCAACGTAAACGCCTACACCGGGGGCAACGGCGCCAGCAATGGAGGATTTATTTACATCGCGCTCAAGCCGTTGGAAGTGCGAAAAGTCGGGGCCCCGCAGATCATCAATCGCCTGCGCCCCAAGCTCAATCGGCTTCCCGTCGCTTCCGCCTTTCTGCAGGCGGTGCAGGATCTGCGCATCGGTGGCCGCTCCAGCAACGCTCTGTATCAATACACCCTGCAGTCGGATAACATCGAGGATCTGGTCCACTGGGGCCCGATTCTGCTGGCCAACATGAAAAAGCTCCCCGGCCTGCAAGACGTAAACAGCGACCAGCAGAACGGCGGCCTGCAGGACCTGCTCACCTATGACCGGCTGACCGCGGCGCGTCTGGGGCAGACGGCAACCTCGCTGGACAACGCCCTCTATTCGGCATTCGGCCAGGACGAGGTTTCCGTCATTTATACGCAGTTGAATCAGTATTACGTTGTGCTCGAAGTCGCGCCGCAATATTGGCAGTCTCCGGAGGATCTGAGTTATCTCTACATCAAGAGCAACAGCAACCTGAATAACGCCGCGGCCATGACGCCCATCTCCTCGTTTGCCCGATCCGAGACCGGCACCACCGCCTTGCAGGTCAACCATACGGGCCTGTTTCCATCGGTAACGGTTTCCTTCAACCTCGCGCCCAACATGTCGATGAGCACCGCCACCAAAGAAATTGCGCAGATGGAGGCACGGCTGGGAACGCCCTCCACCATTCGCGGCTTTTTTGCCGGCACTTTGCAGGCTTATCAGGAATCGCTCTCCACCGAGCCCATCCTGGTCACGACCGCCTTGCTGGCGGTCTACATCGTTCTCGGAATTCTGTATGAAAGCTTCATGCATCCGATCACCATCATTTCGACCCTGCCTTCGGCCAGCGTGGGCGCGATGCTCGCGCTGATGATCTTTCACATGGATTTGAACGTAATTTCGATCATCGGAATTGTGCTGCTCATCGGCATCGTCAAAAAGAACGCGATCATGATGATCGATTTCGCGCTCATGGCTGAGCGCGAAGAAGGCAAGAACACCCGCGACTCGATTTTCGAGGCCTGCATGTTGCGTTTCCGTCCCATTCTCATGACCACCATGGCCGCTTTATTCGGAGCATTGCCTCTGGCTTTCGGCACCGGCACCGGTTCTGAGTTGCGCCGCCCGCTGGGCCTTACCATCGTCGGCGGATTGCTGCTCAGCCAGTTGATCACCCTTTACACGACGCCGGTGGTCTACCTTGAACTCGATCGTTTGCGGCTGTGGTTGGGCAGGCGGAAGGACGTTGCGCACCCCGGCCGGGGGGGAGTGCCAGAAAATGCGTAAGCCTTCAAACCTGCTGCCCGTCAAGCGCTGCGCCTGCGCCGCGGTTTTACTGGCGGCTGCGACGCTCATGTCTTCCTGCCTGATCGGGCCCAAATATCATCCCCCCGCGCCTCCTGTTCCCTCGGCCCCCAATTACAAAGAATCCACGGTCAACTTTCAGAACGCGGAAGGATGGAAGGTTTCGAATCCGCAGGAGGCCATGCTGCGCGGCAAATGGTGGGAAGCGTTCAACGATCCTGCTCTGAATGCGCTTGAAGATCAGCTCAACATCAACAATCAGAACATTAAGGAGTATTTCGAGAACCTGATGGTCGCTCGCGCCGAGATCCGCGAAGCCCGCGCGCAATATTGGCCGACCGTCACCACCAATCCTTCTTTCCAGCGTTCGCGGGAGTTGGTCACCTCGAGTGGCTCCGCTTCCAGCGGTCAGCAAAGTACCGTCTGGTCGTTCCCCATCGACATCGCCTGGGTTCCCGATCTTTGGGGCAAAGTTCGTAACGAAGTTCGCGCGGCGCAATACGCCGCGCAGGTAAGCGCCGCCGATCTCGAAAACGAGAAACTCACCGAGCAGGCGAGTCTGGCCGAATACTATTTCGAAATTCGCGGGCAGGACGCGCTACAAAAAATTCTCGACGACACGGTGGCGGCCGATCAGAAAGCGCTCGATGTCACCCAGGGCGCCTACGACACCGGCATCGGCGATTACATTTCCGTTGTGGAAGCCAAAACCACGCTGGAGAGCGCGCAATCCGCGGCCATCAACGTGAAAGTTGCGCGCGCCCAGTATGAGCACGCCATCGCCGTATTAGTCGGCAAACTGGCCACCGATTTCTCCATCCCGGTTCACCCGGAACTACGCGCCGCTCCTGCCATTCCCGTCGGCGTTCCCTCTGGATTGCTGGAGCGCCGGCCCGATGTCGCCGCCGCCGAGCGCACCCTGGCCCAAGACAACGCCACCATCGGAATCGGCTACGGCGCGTTTTTTCCCGCGGTCACGCTCTCCGCCTCCGGGGGAGTGGAGAGTTCCACCTTCAAGAACTGGTTCACCTGGCCCAGTCGCTTCTGGGCCATTGGCCCCTCGATCTCGCAAACCATTTTTAACGGCGGTTTGTATCGCGCCGAATTGAATCAATACGTCGCAACCTACAATGCCGACCTCGCCACCTATCGCCAGACCACGTTGACCGCGTTCCAGCAGGTCGAGGATTACCTTGCCGCCGTACGCCTCTATTCCCAACAGGTCGAGCGCCAGCAAGCCGCCGTCAAGGACGCTCAGCAATTTCTCACCCTGGAGATGGACCGTTACCAGACCGGAGTCGATCCTTACGTCGATGTGGTTACCGCGCAGACCACTCTGCTCTCCGATCAGCAGACTCTGGCGACCATCCAGGTCGAAGAAATGACCGCCGCGGTCTCTTTGATCGAAGCCCTCGGCGGTGGTTGGGATATTTCTC
>JASHRB010000455.1 GCA_030037575.1 Candidatus Sulfotelmatobacter sp.
AAGCGAAAAAAAATATTAGACCGCGCAAGCGGCTACTTCCTGACAAAATCGAAGCTCTATCGATCGGCGAAAGAAGCGGTCGAGCGAGGGCTCAAATTCGCCTATACCGGGCGCAAGCAGCGCAAGCGGCAGTATCGCGCGCTGTGGATCGTGCGCATTGGCGCGGCTGCGAAGCTGAACGGGTTGAGCTACAGCCAGTTCATCCACGGACTGAAGAAAGCGGGAGTCGAACTCGATCGCAAGATTCTCGCGGACCTCGCGGTGAAGGATGCAGCTGCGTTTAAGAGCTTGGCCGAGCAGGCCAGGGCGGGCGCCGGCGGGATGGCATAGTCGATAACGCTTCGGCATTCTGTACCGATCAATAATTTCAGTCGCAAAGGGTCATCCGGAGCTGCTCGCGGGCGCAAAAAGCCTGCCGAGAGCAAGTAGGAATCTGCTTTTTGAGGCAGTGTGGGGAAATCGCTTGCTGTGGCAAAAGATTTACGCGGCCGATAGGCATGCTGCGAATCGGCTCCCGCGGCTCGGGACGACAATTTCGTAGAGGAGCAACGGCAGATCGTGGCATACACCGTTCCCAAACTGGCGGACTATTCAGCAGCAGCACTGACGAGCGCCGCGGCGGAGTGTGTGCGCGAGTGTGCCAGGGAAGCGAACCGTGTTCGTACTGTAGCTGAACTCAAGGCATTTCGCGATCGCTGGCTGGCGCGGAAGGGTGGAGTTCTCACGCAGATCAACGATTTGTGGCTGAAGAATGCACCGAAAGAGGCGAAGCGCGAGGCTGGCATGGGCGTAAACCAACTGAAAGCCCGCATTCAGGAGATCGTTGCGAGCGCCATTGCCCCCCCCGTCGAACCCGCGCTCGCCCGTTGCGAAACTGTAGACCGCGTTGATGTTTCCCTCCCCGGCATCCGCCGCCCGATCGGCGCCGAGCATCCTGTGATGCGAGCGTCGCGCGAAATGTGCGCGGTGTTTCAGAGACTGGGATTCTCCATTGCCGAAGGTCCGGTCGTCGAAACCGATTACTACAATTTCGAGGCGCTGAACTTTCCTCCCAATCATCCGGCACGCGACACGCAGGATACGCTGTTCATCGCCGGGCAGCAGTCGAAACCGCAGCGTGAGCGGTTGCTGCTGCGCACGCACACTTCGCCGGTGCAGATTCGCACCATGGAAAAGATGCGGCCCCCGATTCGTATCGTGATCCCGGGCACCGTGCATCGCAACGACCCTCCCGATGCGAGCCACTCGCCCATGTTTCATCAGATCGAAGGATTGGCCGTCGATCGGAACATCACCTTCGGCAATCTCAAGGGCACGCTCGATCACACGATGAAAGAATTTTTCGGCTCGAGTGTGAAGACAAGTTTTCGCCCCTCGTTTTTTCCCTTCACCGAGCCGAGCGCGGAGATGTATGTTTCGTGCTTCATCTGCGGCGGAAGCGGGAACCGCGAGAGCGGGCCGTGCCGTCCATGCAAGCAAACGGGGTGGATCGAGATTCTCGGCTGCGGTATGGTCGATCCCAATGTGTTCGAGTTCGTGAAGGACAACGGCTATGACCCCAAGAAAATTTCGGGATTCGCTTTTGGCATGGGCGCGGACCGCATCGCGCTGCTGAAGTACGGAGTGGACGACATTCAGTTGTTTTTTCAGGGAGACGTGAGATTTTTGCGGCAGTGGGCGTGACCCGGTCGCGGGCGTCCGCAAACGTGCTGTTAGCCCGAGCAAAGTCGAGGAACCCGCTTTTCGCGGAAGTTGGCGCGGGATGAAACTTTCTGCACAATGGATTCGCGATTTTGTCGACCTGGCGGTCGACGACCAACGGCTGGCCCAGGATTTAACTGCGGTCGGCGTCGCGGTTGAAAGCATCAGCGGGTCGGGCGCCGATTGTGTGTTCGAGATGGAAATCGGGACGAATCGTCCTGATGCCATGAATCATTACGGAGTTGCGCGCGAGGCGGCGGCGATTTATGACCTGCCCTTAAAACAGTTGTCAGTCGCCCGTTCTCCGTCGGCAGCCCAGGCTTCGCCGACTGGGGCCTTCCCCATCGCCGTCGAGGAGCCTGCCCTTTGTCCGCGATTTTCGGCGCGGGTGATCCGCGGAACGGACATCAAACCGTCTCCACGAGAAATTGCTCATCGCCTGCAGTTGCTCGATCAGCGGCCGATTTCGAATGCCGTCGATGCCACGAATTATGTCTTATGGCAGATGGGCAAGCCGACGCACGTCTTCGATATGGATCTGCTCGAAGGCCGACGGCTCATCATTCGTCCTGCGAAAAACGGAGAAAAGCTGAAGACGCTCGACGGGGTCGAGCGCACGCTCACGGCGGAAGACCTGGTTGTTGCCGATGCAAAAAGACCCGTCGGTCTTGCCGGAGTCATGGGCGGCTTCGACACGATGATTACCGACAAAACGAAAAATATTTTGATCGAGTCGGCGTGGTGGGACCCGTTGACTGTGCGAAAGACGGCTCGGCGGCACGGGATTCATACGGACGCATCGCATCGCTTCGAGCGCGGAGCGGATTTCGAATCGACGGTGCCGTCGTGCGACCTGGTCGCGGAATTGATTCTGTCTTCCGGCGGCGGAGAATTGATTGGCGATGTGATCGACGTGGTGTCAAACAAGCTGGATCAGGCGCCGATAATTCTGCGGTTGAGCGAAGTGCACCGCGTCCTGGGCGGCAATCTGAAGACGGTCGAGATTTTTCGCATCCTGAAAAAGCTGGGCTTCGGATTGATCCCCGAAGGCCAGGCGGGGATCGAATTTGAAGTTCGTATTCCCAGCTGGCGGCTGGATGTGGAGCGCGAAATCGATCTGATTGAGGAGATCGCGCGGATGCACGGCTACGACAAGTTCGAAAACACTTTGCCGGCATACAGCGGAGCAGTGGTGGAACCGCCGAATGCCGCGATGGACAAGGCTTTGCTCCAACGGGCGCTGGCGCTCGGATACAACGAGGCGATATCTCTCAGCTTTATTTCGCATGAAGATGCGGAGACATTTTCGGCGGCCACGGTGTTGGAGCTCGAGAATCCGTTGAGCGCAGAAGCGAGCGTGATGCGGACAACCATGGTTCCCGGAATGCTCGGCATGCTGGCGTGGAACCTCAATCGCGACTTGGATGACGTGCGCTTGTTGGAGATGGGCCATGTTTACGAAATGCGCGACGGCGATCGGGTTGAGCCGGCGCGCCTCTGTTTGGGAGCGACAGCGAGCGCAGTGAGAGCGGAAATTTCACCGGAGTCGGCGATCGACATCAGTTCCGCAGGGGCAAATTCCCCATCCGCTCGCGAAAATCGTGGAAAAGACGGTGCAGCCCGCCCGCAAGTGGCGGAAGAGTTTCGCTGCTTCAAGGGCGATGTGGAAAATTTGCTCAGCGCGGTTGCCCATGACGAACTGACTTTTGATCGGCAAACGGCGGAGTATTTCCATCCGGGACGATCGGCGCGGGTACTGATGGATGGCATGCCAGTCGCTCAGTTTGGCCAGATCGCGGAATCGGTGAAGAACGAGAGAAAGCTGCGGCGGGATCTATATCTTGCCGAGTTCGATCTCGATCAGTTGCATGCTCGTGGGTTGCGGAGGATGGTGTATCAGGCCCTGGCCAGGTTTCCCGCGGTCGAACGCGATTTTTCGTTCGTATTTTCCGACGACGTAGAATTCCTGGCGATGTGGCGGGCTGTTCGTGCCTTGCGAATTGCGCAAGTGCGCGACTTCAAACCGGTCGAGATTTTTCGTGGTGGATCGATTGCGGCGGGGAAATATTCGATTTTGCTGAGGATGCGCTTGCAGTCGGATGAAGCTACCCTGCGAGATGAGCTGATCGCGCACTGGTCGGAGAAGATTGTGGGCGCACTCCGGCAGTTGGGTGGAGTGCAGCGCGCATAGCTCGGACACCGGCAACTGGGTTCTCGATGCCCCGAGATCTCTCAGGCGCGCTCAGGAAAGCGCGCGCGCGTTCGGCACGACGCATTAGGAGCAATGGCGGGATGAAATATTGCAGATTTCAACTGAAGGGTCAGCCGCAATATGGGTTTGTCGAGCCGGTTGCAGGGCGCGAATCGATCGTGCGAATTCTCTTGACGCCGCCCGAAGAATCGGATGGAGACGTCGAAGGACTGCGCTCCCGGCGAATCGAGCCAATCACGCTCGAGGAAGCCGAGTTGCTGGTTCCCGGGAGGCCGTCGAAGATCGTTTGCGTGGGACGCAATTATCGCGAGCATGCGAAAGAGTTGGGGAATGAGGTTCCCACTGAGCCGGCGATTTTTCTGAAGCCGGATTCGGCTCTGCTGGCGCCGGGAGGGATGGTTAAGCGTCCAAAGATTTCACAGCGAGTCGACTACGAGGGCGAGCTGTGCATCGTGGTTGGCAAAAAGTGCCGGCACATTCGCGAGGATGAAGATGTGCGGCCGTACATTTTGGGATATACCTGCTTGAACGATGTGACCGCGCGCGATCTGCAAAAAAAAGACGGGCAATGGACGCGGGGGAAGAGCTTTGACACCTTTTGTCCGGTGGGGCCGCTGGTGGCCGATGGGATCGATCCGTGGGCGGGTGTGCGCGTGGAAACGCGCGTGAATGGTGAGCTAAAGCAGTCGGCGACGACAAAGGATTTTTTGTTTCCCGTCGATCTGGTGATGCGGTACATCACCGCTGTGATGACGCTGCTGCCGGGAGATCTGATCGCCACAGGTACGCCGGAAGGTGTCGGTCCGGTGAAAGGGGGAGACATCATGGAAGTGAACGTCGAGGGATTGGGCACGCTCAGGAATCCGGTGGTGGAGGAGTAGCGATTACTGCAGCCGGAAGCGTTCGCGCATGAGCCGCTGCAGGCGCGGCTTGTAGAGCAGGTCGTAGGCCAGTTCTTTGTCGGGGAACAAGGTGAGGGCGGCGCGCTTGGCACTCGCGGCGAGTTCTGAGGCTTCTTCAACAGTCAGGCTGGGGTCCTGACTGATCACCGAACTGACCATGCTCATCATAATTTGCAAGCGACGCAGCCGCTTGGCTTCATCCTCCGCGCTGTCCTGATCTGACGGAAGATTCGGTTTATTCGAATCGTCCGCCGGTTCTTCGATAGTCATCCTGACCCCTTTTTCTGATCTTGCCGCGTCATGCCCCATTTGCGCTCGCTTACCACCATTCTGCTCTTCTCCTGAGGAAAAGCAAACGGCCCGAAAGTGTTGCGGCTGGCGTACACTGAAGAATTGCAATCCTTCGTTGGGGGCGTTAGCCGCTGAAAATCAGGGGTGAACTATGGCAGCACAGCCAATGCAAGATCAATCGCCGAATCCGAATGAGAAGCTGGTGAAGGTGTTCGAGAGCGAGTTGGAATCGGAGGCAATGGTGGTCAAAGGCCTGCTTGATTCCGCCGGGATCGACAGCGATCTGATGTCAGGTAGCCTCGTGCAGGAGACGTTTCCTGGCCTGGGCGGCGTGGTGATTCTGGTGCGCGAAGAAGATGCGGAACAGGCGCGGCGAATCATCGCGGAGTCGCGGGAAGGTCTGGCGGCCGGTGACGCCGCTGATATCGACGATGATGATTCTACCGAAGAGCTGCCGGCGGCGGAGTGACCGAGCGGCCGTCGAGAAATAAGCTGACGGGGAGGTCGAGGTGGGTGTGCGATAGACGCGAACGCCAGAGCTTTCAGGCGCTCCCGCAGGTCGTTCGGAAGTCCGAACGAATTGTGGTATGCCACCGAAAATGGCCGAAGGGCAGATTACGACAGGCCGGCACGACGAAATCCCAAACAACAATAGGGTGAGCGCTGAGCGCCCGCCGGAGCAGCAAACCGCGCATGGGGGCCTTCTGCCCTTGCTGAAGGTTCCTGCTACCGGCCGCCTCATGCCGAAGTTGTCAGCGCAGCAACTGCACAATGCTCTCGATGTGGTACGTCTGGGGAAACATGTCGAGCAGGCGCAAATCCCTTATCCGGTAGCCCGCCGCCAGCAAGGGGACTAGATCCCGTGCCAACGTTGCCGGATCGCACGAAAGGTAAGTCACGTGCGGGGCGTTCGCTTCGGCGAGCGCCCGCGCCACACCGTCTCCCAGACCGCTCCGGGGCGGATCAACCACAATGAGGTCGGGCGTATGAAGGTATTCTCGGGGGAGCTTGCCCTTCCCCATCCGCCCCGCTACCTCGCCGCCGCGCGACCGCGGGGGCCTGTTGCCGGTCTCCGCACCAGCTGCATTTGCATCCGCGGACAGGTACTGCCCGGTCGCACAGCAAACCGCGCTTGCATTCGGCGGCAGATTGTGGGCAAGATCGTCCGTTCCCGTCCGGGACGACTCAACCGAAATTATGTGACGGAAATTACCGGCTAAGGCCGCGGAAAACAATCCCACTCCGGCATAGAGATCGAGCGCCAATTCGCCCGATCGACCGTGAGTGACGAGTTCGACAAGTTCATTGATCAAAAATCGGTTCGTCTGAAAGAAGGATCCGGCGCTGACCCGGAAAGCTTGCTGGGAGGTTCGGTAGGTGATTTCCGTCGCGCCCACTTCGAGCACCCGCTCCTGTTCACGCTTTTGGTTTTCGCGAACAGCCACGACCCCGCTGATCTCCGGCAATGCTGAACGCAACTGTTCGGCGCACCACCGCACGGCGGCGCGGCGAACATCGGGGCCGCAGAAGACTTCGACGAGCAGAGCCGTGTCCTCCGCATCGGCAAAAAACTCAACCTCGCGCACGCCGTCAAGCCAGCCACTTCTTCGCCCCACTTGCCAAAGCGCGGCGATTCCGCGATTAATCAGCGGAGAACTGATGGGACACTCGGTGACCGGCAGCAGCTCGTGCGATGCGTATTTGAAATACCCCGCTGCAAATTCTGGCCGCGTTCGCACTTGCAGACGCGAACGATTGCGATAGTTCCAGGGCGGGGAAGGATGAACCTGAATCTCGCAGCTTGGTTCCAGCTTGGCGATGCGCCGCAGGTTCTCCCAAAGGATTTCTTTTTTGATTTGGAGCTGATGTTCGTACTCGGCATGTTGGTAGTGGCACCCTCCGCAACGCGAAAAATAAGGGCAGAGGGCAACCATGCGATGCGATGACGGATCGAGTATCGCATCGGCTCGGGCACGCGCGAAGCCTGGCTTCTGCTCAACAATCGTGGCTTCTATTTTTTCGCCGGAGAGAACAAAAGGAACGAAAACGGCCTTGCCTCGTCCGCGATCGTCGCCTCGGAGGCGCTCGCCGGGCAGGCGGGCCAAGCCGTCGCCGCCATAGATCAGCTTTTCAACGGGAAGAAGCAAGCGTTGATTTTACGGCATGGAACAAGACAAAACCTGCTAAGCAACAAGTCGGCCCGTGGTCGTCGAAAGTTGCTTGCCTGCAATGACTTCCATCTTTTGGAAGTCGCCGGGCTAGCCAGAAAGATTTCGCCAGACCGGGTTACCCTCGGAACTCTCACATGTAGAACAAGCTCAGGCGAGGCAGGGCATACTTCTCCAACAGGCGCTTGTGAACATACTGTTTGTGCAGTTGATCGATCTGCGGCGCGCTCATCTTGCGGCGGTAGGGGGCGAGTTCGCGGTCAGCCTGGGCGCGGCTCTCGACCATTTCATCTTCCGGTACGGCCGCCAGCAACGCGGCAAAGAGCTTCTCTTCTAATACGGTGAGGCGGCGCTCCAAATCTTCCAGTCGCGGCGACACTTTCCTGGTTTCAATTTCCAGCGCGAGTTTGCGCAAAGTGGAGGCGCAATCGCGAGCGACGGTTTCGACAGAAACTCCCGGCGTTACAGGACATCTTGCCGCATCGAGAAGCTC
>JASHRB010000456.1 GCA_030037575.1 Candidatus Sulfotelmatobacter sp.
TTGGTGGCATTCCAGAGAAAGCGCAGCCAATGGTACATGCCGATCATGATAGCCGGTCCAATGAACCGGTGCGAACTGTCGAACCCGCGCCCTAGGCCAATCGGGCAAAGGAGCCGGAAGGGAATGACAAACAAAACCGCTTTTGCCGCTGGTTTTACTTAGGCCGCGGATTTGTTGCCCAGCGACTGGTCATCGCGCCCCGGCGTTTTTCCCGAGTCTCCGGCTTTTTCGCGTCTTCGCCCGAGCGCGCCTATGCCCTCTGATGGGTGCATGAAAGTTTGCTCCACCTCTGTTTGGCTTTGGCCTCGCCTGCGATAATCTTTTCCCGAAAAGGCGGAAGCGCGACCTGGCGTTGGTCTTGCCCGAGTTCGCTGACCACATCAACCGTGTCGAGGCTTTGCCATGAGCGCCGGCGGGCGTCTCCGGATTGACTCCTGCCATGTGGCCTCGGCCCATGTTCATCAGCGAGCGGCGGCGGGGGAAACCGTTGATCGTGCCTTCGACCGGCACTCGCCCGCCGCGCTCCAAGACTTCGACCACGTCAAATGGAGGTGGGATGGCCCCCGCATCATTTCCCGGAGGAGCGATCCATTTGCTTTTGAGTTTATGGGGAAAGATTCTGCCGGCCTGCTCAGAACCTCAGCCGGTGATCTGCGCCAGCCGTGCCGCTCCGTAGAGTCCGGCGTCGCCGCCGAGCACGGCGCGAGTGATGATGGTTTTCCCTTGGCTCGCCGCCCGCTGGCGTTCATCCCCGTGCAAACCGTGCTGGCGCGCCGAGGCGGCATAAATGATCGACCGGGTGCCGAGTTCTTCAAACATCTTCGGGGCAAATGCGTTCCAGGCGCTGGCCACTCCACCGCCGATGACGAACATTTCAAGGTTCAAAATGTTAACCAGATCGGCGAGCAGAATGCCGAGATAACGGCCGAAGCTGCAGAAGATTCGGCGGCTGGGTTCGTCGTTTTGAAGCACGAGTTGATAGATTTCCTTGGCCCCAAACTCCGGCTGGCTCGAGGCTACCTGCGCCAGCGCGGGGGCTGCGCCGCCGGCGATGGCTTCCCGTGCCATGCGGACCAGGGCGCTGGCCGAGGCATACCGCTCGGAGCATCCGCGGTTACCGCAGCCGCACGGAATGCCATCGGGTTCAACGGTAAGGTGGCCGAACTCGCCGGCCAAACCGTTCAGGCCGCGCCAGATCCTGCCGTTTAGAATTATGCACCCGCCTATCCCCGTCCCCAGCGTGAGCATGGCGAGGTGCGGGACACCCCGGGCGGCCCCGATCCATTGTTCGCCCAGCCCGGCGGCACGAGCGTCATTTTCGAGGATTACGCGCGGCTCATTTTCGAAGAGCGCACACCCACGCAAGCGGCGCTCGATTTGAGCGCGGGCTGGATAATTTTCCCAGCCGGGCAGATTCGCCGCTTTGCGCATCACCCCAGCCTCGACGTCGACAATGCCGGGAACGCCGACGCCCACGCCGACAAATTCGGCGGAGTCTCTATTTTTGGCGCCAAGATGCCGAATGTCATCGCACATCTGTGCGACGACATGATCGGGGCTGAGGGAAAGATTCGAGGCGACAGAGATTTTTTCGAGAAGCTGGCCCTCTGTGCTCACGGCCGCGATGCGCAGGTTGGTGCCACCGAGATCGACTCCAATGGAGAACGCGGGCATGGAAAAGAGATTATAAGACTGTGCCCCGGATTGCCGAGGGATGATTGTTGCTGGCTTGGGGGAAAAGCGAGGTGCGAATCTCAATCCGCAATCAAAGACAGCGCCCGCGAACTCATGCAATCGCTTTTCACTTCTGGCAGCGCGGGCAGTAGTGGCTGCTGCGGCCGGCGATCACAACCCGTTTAACCGGAGTTTTGCAGCTGAGGCATGGTTCGCCCTCGCGCCCGTAAACCCGGTGCTGCAGTTGGAAAAACCCTGCTTCGCCCTGGGCATCGACGTAATCGGAAATGGAGGAACCGCCGAGCGCGATGGCTTCCTTAAGAACTTCTTTGATGGCAGCAAGAAGGTTCGCAAGTTGTTCACGGCGGATAGCGGAGGCCCGGCGGCGCGGGCGAATTCCGGCACGAAAAAGAGATTCGTCAGCGTATATGTTGCCGACGCCCCGAAGAAGTTTTTGATTGAGCAGCGCGCTCTTGATGGCAGTCTTGCGCCCGCGAAATAACGAGAGGAATCGGTCGAAATCGATTTCCAGCGGCTCCATGCCCACCGGGTCAAAGTTGCCGGCGCGGGCAACGCTGAGCCGGCCGAAGCGGCGTGGATCTATGAAGCGCAATTCCCGGCCCGAAGCCAGTTTCGCAATGGCGTGGGTATGCTTGGAAATCTCCGATTGAGGCTCACAAACCTGTAAGCGGCCGGTCATGCCAAGGTGCACGATGAACTGGGCCGCTGTGTTTTTTCCCCCATTTTTCCGTTCGAGATCGAAGACGATGTGTTTGCCCATGCGCCGAACGCCCGCGATGTGCGCATGGTCCAGCGTGGCCGCGATCTGGCGCGCAGGCGACTTCAGCGGCTCCGGCTTTCTGCCCAGCCAGACCGAATGGATTAGGTCTCCCCTGACCCGACGAGCCAGGCCCTGCGCGATGGTTTCAACTTCGGGAAGTTCGGGCATGAACCAACAGTGTACAAGCCTCGGGGCCATGGCGTCGCACTGAGACCGCCGGGCTGGTTTTCTCGGCGATCTCGGCGTACTCCGCGGTAAAGCCCATTGGCGGAGAAAGTCTAGTCTTTCAGTGGAACCACGGCCTGGCCGTCGCGGCAGAAGGTGGCAACTTTTTGCAGGTCGCCGTTGGGCTGAGGCAGGGTCATCACCGGCCCGTAGCAGAACACGGCGTGGCCCGTCGCGGCCAGGTACCAGCGTCCGCCGTTCGAGCGCTGCTCAAGATGGCCGGTGGGCCGGCGCACGGGCTGGGGCGGCTTCGCAGCCGAGATACTCAACAACAAGGCTAGGGTCAGAACCTTCATTGCTGCCATATTTTTCGCACGCGTCCGGGCGCGTTCGACCTACCAAATTTCCTACTTCCCCGGTTTCCGACTTCGTACCTGCCTAAATCGTGTGCACCGTCCGTCGCGGATCCAACTCCGAAGCCGGAATCGGAGGAAACTGAGTTTGCGGCTTCGTAGCCTTGCTGGTCCGGTTCTGCGCGTGCGTGGAGGGCACGGTCGCAATCGCGCCTCGGGTCGAAGCCTGAGCCGACGGATTTTGCGCGTGAGCTTGGTTCCTGGTCGCCTGTTGCTGGCTAATGGCTTTGCCCTTTAGATTCCAAAGTTCGCGGCTCTCGGGTATCAGAATCTTGATGAGGTTGCTTTGCGCCTGGATGGCCGCACCTTGCTCGATGATGAGCATGGTCATCAAAGCATAGGAAATGATGAAGACCACAGTAAGCAGCGGAAGTAGGCTGCGCCTCTTCTTGGGAGCTCGAATCGTAGCTGTTGCCGTGCTGCCTGACCAGTTGATCAAATGGCACCCCAGTTTGCCGCGCAAGCGCCGGCGGTAACGCAATTGCAGCTTGCCCACCAATGGTGGAGGTGGTGGGAACCTGTTGAATTGATGCGGTTTAGGGCTGCGCGGTTGGCGTCCCAGAGCAAAGCCAAGCGCAACGGAATGCACAAATTAAGCAAGCGGCGCGCCGGGCGCCGGACCGCTCCCTGGGGGGAATGCGCGTCCGGCGCGGGTTTCGAGCGGGGGAATTCAAGCCCGGGCGAAGGGGGGTCTATTTTTCCCCGAGCAAAAGTTTGGCGATGGTGGCAAGCTGCATGTTCGAGGTGCCTTCGTAAATCTTGCCGATCTTTGCGTCGCGCCAGAATTTTTCGACGGGATAATCTTTTGTGAATCCGTAGCCGCCGTAGATTTCAATCGCAAGCGAGGTCACGCGCTCGGCCAGCTGTGAAGCAAACAGCTTGCTCATGGCCGCTTCTTTCACGAAGTTCATGCCCGCGTCTTTCATGCGGGCCGCGTTGTAAACCATCAGGCGGGCGGCTTCGATCTCGGTGGCCATCTGCGCAATCGGGAACTGAATGCCCTGAAAATCGGCGATGGGTTTGCCGAATTGTTTGCGCTCCCGCGCGTAATGGGCGGCGAACTCCCAGGCGCCGCGGGCAACCCCGATCATCTGCGCGCCGATTCCGATGCGCCCTTCGTTGAGGGTTTCGATAGCGATCTTGTAGCCTTTGCCGGGCTCGCCAAGAACATTCTCTTGGGGAACTTTGCAGTCTTGGAGAATCAATTCGCAAGTCGATGATGCCCGGATGCCGAGCTTGTCTTCTTTTTTGCCCACGCCGAATCCAGGAAAGCTTTTCTCGACCAGGAATGCCGTGATGCCTTTGTATCCAGCCGAGGGATCGAGCGTTGCGAACAGCACAAACACGTCGGCTTCTTT
>JASHRB010000457.1 GCA_030037575.1 Candidatus Sulfotelmatobacter sp.
TGGAGCCGCACCTGCAGGAACAGATTCTCGGCCAGACCGCTGTGGGCATTTGGCGCGCATAAACGCTGCGTGGGCGACCGCGGCCAACGGTTACAAGCGGGTATCAGTCCTCAAAGTATGATTTCGCCCCCCGATCGTGTTCCCTCCGGAGGGTCATCATCCGCAACTCCGTTTGTCTGGCGGTCGTTTTGCTTGCGATTGGCTCGGCCGCCACGAGTGCTCGAACATTCAAGCTCCAGGCGGTCGGTTTCGTTGTACCGTCGGCAATCAACCCCTCGGGCGCGATAGCCGACAGTTTCTGCCCCGGCCATTGGCCGGGCTTCGACGGTGCTCAGGCGAACGGCCATGCCTTCAGCCTGCAGGCCAACGGACCAGCGTAGGAAGCGTTCAAGAGAGCCGAATCCGCAGACAGTCAGGATAGTTTCGTGAAGGGAATCGAGGACAAAGGTAACGTTGTCGCCGGATTTTGTCCTCTTGGTCGTTTGCCAGGCGCCGCCAGGCACGGGTATCTGTTCTCGGTCGCGTCCGATTCTGCGGCCCAAATCCGTTTTCCCGGGGCAATCGCTACCCTGGGCCGGCAGAATCGATCAGTCCGGCGAAATTGTCGGCGTATCATGCAATGCTACGACCTGCAGTCTTGACAGTGCTTTTGCCGCTCAAGCCTTCCTGCTCGAGCGCATCGAGGGAAGCTTTTCAAAGCAGGCTGCCACCTACACGTCCAGCCAGTTGCGGACGCTGAATTCGCACGCCGGAGGGTTGAGCATCTCGCCGGCATGCGAGCGCTGGCTATGCTTTCTCAATTGTCACCCTCGTCAGAACTATATCTTTGTTGGGACGATCCTGCCGGTTGCGGGGCACCTTCGTGATCTTATCGACGACATCCTGTCCCTCCACGACTTCGCCGAAAATCGTATGTTTGCCGGTGAGCCAGGCGGTCGGAGCGACCGTAATAAAGAATTGCGAGCCATTGGTATGCGGACCGGCGTTGGCCATCGCCAGTTTTCCGGGCTTATCGAATTTATGGGGCGATCCCCTGGTTTCGTCTTCAAATCGGTAGCCGGGCCCGCCCGTACCCGTGCCTTGCGGATCGCCGCCTTGAATCATGAAGTTCGGAATGACGCGGTGAAAGATGGTGCCGTCATAAAGCCGGTCTTTCGATTTCTCGCCGGTTGAGGGATGAGTCCATTCTCGCTGGCCTTCGGCGAGTTCGACAAAGTTGACGACGGTTTTTGGCGCGTCCCTTTCGAAGAGCCGGCAGATGATATTTCCTTCCGTCGTTTCGAATTTGGCATAAGTCCCAGGCGGGCGGGTCATAAAGATTCCTTTCGAAATTGGCGGCTTGATAATGGTCGTTCGTTGTTCGCTGCAAGTTGCAAAGACTTCAGTTTGCAGACGCAGCCGCGGTCTGTTTCACCGGCGCGGCCGATTTGGCTGCCGCAGTCGAGCCATAGACGATTTTTATGTGCACAATCTTCACCGGGCGAAATGGGCGATCGTTCATGGGGTCGCGCGCCATGGCTGCAATCTGCGTGACTAGGGCCACGGCCGCGTCATCGCACTGCCCGAAGATGGTGTAGCCGCCGTTGAGCTGGGGAGTCGCAACTTCGGTGATGAAAAACTGAGAACCATTCGTGTCCGGCCCCGCGTTAGCATAGGCCAAGCGCCCCGGTCGGTCGAACAGGAGGTCGGAGGAAACTTCATTCTTGAATCTATAACCAGGATCGCCGGTGCCGTCACCCTTGGGATCGCCGCCCTGAATCATGAAGTCGGGAATCACACGATGAAAAATTGTGCCATCATAAAGCGGCACTCCACGCTTTGGGACGCCATTCAGCGGATTTTTCCACTCTTTTTTTCCGCTGGCCAGGCCAATAAAATTCGCCACTCCGATTGGAGCTTTATCGGGAAAGAGGGTGCAGTGCATGTCTCCTGCCGTGGTTTCAATGATTGCCGTCGGCGGTCCCGCCGATGTGCGATGGGCAGGCTTGGCTGGTGCGGATTGCGAGGCAGATTGCCCGATGACCGCCTGCCCGGCAAGTGAAATTGCCGCAAGCGTTAGAAAAATGTTTTGCATGACTGCTCCTTGCAATTTTCCTCTTGATTTATGGAAGCAATGTTGCATTGTACGACAAGGACGAATCAGCGTGGCTGTGCCCGTATTTCCCGACTCACGGTCTCGACCTGGCCAAAGACGCGCAGCAGATTTCCTCCGAGAATTTTCTTGATGTCTTCCGCGCTGTAGCCACGATCGAGCAGGGCTTGCGTGATCTTGGGCAAATCTGCGGCGGAATCCATGCCCTGCGGCGTGGCCCCGCTCACGCCATCGAAGTCCGATCCCAGGCCGACGTGATCGATGCCCGCAATTTTGGCCACGTGATCGATGTGGTCGATGAGCACGCTGAACGGTGGCCGCGGAATCTTCGCCATCCACTCGCGTTCGATATGGTCAACCTCGAGATAATTGACCGGTTTGCCTTGCCCCCTTAGAGAATCGACGTATTGCTGGATCGCAGCGGCCTGCTCTGTGCTCTGCGCTTCCGCCGCTTTGCGGAAGTTCTCATCGTCGAAGCCGGAGAAAAAGTTCACATCGACGACCCCACCATTTTTGGCTACCGCACGCAGCATGTCATCGGTCATGTCTCGCGGCGCATTTACTAACGCACGCGCCGAGGAGTGCGAGGCGATCACCGGAGCCTTGGTTACCGCGATCGTGTCCCAGAAAGTCTTGTCGGAGACGTGAGATATGTCGACCATCATTCCCAGCCGGTTCATCTCGAGGACAACTTGCTTGCCAAAATCGGTGAGGCCGTTGTGGTGCTGCACTTTCGCATCGTTGATGTCGCCGGAGGAGTCGGCCCACTCGTTCGTGTTCGACCAAGTAAGCGTCATATAGCGCACCCCGAGGCGATAGTAGTCCCCTAGCAGGTGCATGTCGTTCTCAATCGAATGCCCGCCTTCAATCCCCATCAGCGCAGCCAGCTTATGCTCGCGATGAGCGCGCTCGATATCGGCGGGGGAAAAAGCCATCATCATGCGATCCGGGTGCCGCGCCGCTTGCAGGTAAACTGAGTCGATCAGATCCAGCGTGTGATGCGCGAAGTGGCCCTGATTGGTTTCGGGATCGACCCAGATCGAAAAGAATTCCGCTCCCAGATTGCCGCGACGAGCCTTGTCGAGGCTGACGTGGCCGATATCGTTGGGATCGGTCGAGCCAATATCGAAGCCCTGGTCGAGAAATCGTTGTGGTGTATCAGCGTGGGTGTCGATGACAATGGCGGAATCTTGAATAGCACGCGCTTTTGCGCTGACGGCAGGCCCCGACGAATCCGGCGATTGGGCTGTCGACAATCGCGTACTGAACGACGCGGCCATCACGAGACACAACAAGACAACGGAACGATCCAGGGTCATAGGTTTGAGTGGTGCCTATAAAAGCAAACGAACGATTGTATAGCACAACAGGCAGCCGCGGCATTCTGAATGCTGAGAAAAGGGTCGAATTTGCGCAGTTCCGCGACTCTGCCTAGCGAAGCGCTGCGAGAGCCTGTTCGATGCACGCCTCCAGCGGCTCATCGGTGTTGATTACCGTCTTCTGCAGCGTGATTTCCTCGAAACGCGAATGTACCTCCCGATACAGTTTGAAATCCCGATTGGCGGCAAGATGCTCTCGTTTCGCCTGCGCTGCGAGGCGTTTCCTCGCACTCTCGTCAGCGCATACGCACTCAAGAACTCGCCAGTTCTGGTGCAGGGAAACTGCTGTGTCGATCACGTTGTTAATTTGATAGCTGCGGGAGAACGTTCGTCCATCGAGAAAAATGACTCGTTCGCGATCGTGGTCGAGCAAATAGGCTGCGGTTTGGAGCATGATCTGCAAGCAGAAATCATTTTGCCGCGAGGAATATTCGATCTCGCCGGGCAAGAATAGCGAGTGCCGAATTTCGTCTTTTCCGATTACGCGTCCTTGCACACGCAAAGCTAGCGAGCGGGCAAGCGTAGTCTTACCCGTGCCGGGAAGTCCCGCCATCAATACGATCACACATTCATTAAAGCATGTATCGGCCCAGGATCGGTTGCAGGTGAGTACGGAAAATCCTCCCCGAGAGGCTTGACCTATGATCCCAGTTATCTAGGCGGAGAGCGCGACGACCAGACTGCTTTCG
Source organism: Candidatus Sulfotelmatobacter sp. (assembly GCA_030037575.1). Classification (GTDB taxonomy): domain Bacteria; phylum Acidobacteriota; class Terriglobia; order Terriglobales; family Acidobacteriaceae; genus Sulfotelmatobacter. The sequence goes on from JASHRB010000457.1 coordinate 4,161, forward strand.
TGCAAATCACGCTGTCGGCTGCTGGCCAGGTAGCGCAGAAATCCAAACTTTGCACCCGAATGGTGGAACTGCTTTCGGAGAATTACGGGCTTTGGCGTCGGGACTTGGTGATTAACCTGGTGGAAGTTGCCTGGGAGAATTGGTGGTTCGGCAACCGGGAAGCGCAGTATCCATCGTCAACCTACTTGGTGCCTGCGGCGGTGAGCGTCGCTGACTCGGGTCGCTCGACGGGAACTAGGTCCTGAGTTTGGCGCCAATCCGCGTAGCGGCCCGAGACCATGATGTGGAACACCCATTGATGACGTTCTTCCTCGGGTTCAACCAAGCCGAGAGATTTCATGTAGAAGAGATAGCGCTGCATCCACTGAATCTCTTCCTGGCTCAAACCGCGGCGTTGAAGATCAACCGTGAGTCCGGCCAGATGCGACGACGCCGTGTCGCCTTCCGCCGGAGCCGCGTTGCGGTTGTGACGGCGCAATTTTTTCTGGACCTTCACCGTCCGTACCGCCGAGTTCACTTGAATCTGCTGGTGAAAGCGGTGATAGTAAGCCTGCGCGAGATCCTGCACAAAATCGCGCGTCCAGGGACGGCAATAACGCCGCGAAGGATCGAGCCGCGGATCGAAGCGCAAGGTTTCGTCGGCGATAATCGGCTGCAGCGCTCCGCTCGCCTTCAAAGCTTCCAGTTCATCATCATCCTGAATGCGAGGCAATTCCATGCGGTCGATTTCCGCATTCTGCAACAAGAGCGATTCGTGGGATGGGCGGAACATCGGGTTCCAACGCGTCCAATGAAGACGATGAAAGCGATGCCGGTGGAGGGGTTTGCGCAGAGCCGCGGTCGTCGTCGCACCGAACGCAGGGTTAAACAGAAAGGCCAGTAAGGAAATAAGAGTCAGTTGGCGCAATAATCTCAAGAATTGGTCTCGTATATTCTGTTGCGGGTCCCCGCAACGGTTGCAACATTCTAAGCTACGCTGTCAAGCTTCCCCTACGATTGGCAGCCGATCTGCCATTACGAGCGTTATCGAGCGGAGTGACCGTGCTTTGATTACTGCTTGGTTACTTCTCAATTCCTCCGCGCTCCGCACCAAGTAAGGTGCATGTGAAGCGCCATTGCCGCGCCATGATGAGCTGAACTCATGTATCTGCGCGGCAACCAGATAGCGAATGTTCGATGCCGAACCGTATTGCCCGGTTGTGGCAGGATGACAAAATACGCCACGGTCATGAGGAAAGGCAGGCCATTTGCAAAAATCGCCTCCTTTGAACATCACGCGCGAGACCGATTGCCGGCGGGTATTGCTTTAGCGTGGCTTTTGCAGAAATTGTCAACAGATCAGCCGAGCTTTGCTGCAGGTGACTAGAGTAACCGCTGGGGTGATCAGCGGCGGAAAAGTTCGCCCAGAGCCTGTTTCATGACTTCGCCGCCGACTTCCGAAATGGCTTTGGTGAGCGGAATATCTTTCGGGCAAACCTCGACGCAGTTCTGCGCGTAGCCGCATTCCTGAATGCCGCCGTCGCCCATCAACGCGGCCAGGCGTTCGTGCTTGAGCGCTTTGCCCGTGGGATGCGTGTTGAACAACCTCACCTGCGCAATGGTTGCCGCGCCCACGAAGCCGGTATCTTCGTTGAACTGGGGGCAAACTTCCATGCAGCAACAGCAGGAAATGCAGCGCGAAATCGGATACGCGCCTTCTTGCTCCTGCTGCGTCATGCGCGGGCCGGGGCCCAGATCGTAGGTTCCGTCGACCGGTACCCACGCCTTGACAGCTTTGAGATTTTCGAAAATCACGCTACGATCGACAGCCAAGTCGCGGACGACAGGGAATTTCGAAAATGGTTCCAGGCGGACCGGCGGTTCGAGATTGTCGATCAGCGCCGAGCAAGCCATGCGCGCGCGCCCGTTGATGAGCATGGCGCACGATCCGCAAACTTCCTCCAGGCAATTCGAATCGTAGGTGATCGGCGTCGTCTGTTTGCCTTCGCGCGTGACGGGATGGGCGGCGATCTCCATGAGGGAGGAGATGACATTCATGCCGGCGTGGTAGGCGAGTTCGAATTCCTCCCAATGGGGCTTGGAAGTGGGAGTGGCCTGGCGCTTGATCTTGAAGAGAACGGACTTTTTAGACATTAGCAGTTAGCCTTCCAATGCATGTGGACAAAAACCGCCGCCATTTCCAGCTTCCCGACGCCTGCTTGAGAGCTTTTTTGGCTAAGCGGGACGCCGCGGCTTCTGCCACCCTTTGGGCTGCGCGTACAAGCAGCTCAGCTCCGTCCGGAAAATGGATTAGTCCATCGCCATCCCGAAGCTTCCTGGTGTGCCCCCTTCAGCTACCCTGTCTTCAACTTTCTGAATAGTCGGTGGATCACAAACACCTGGGCGCATGGTCACCATCCGTTCCCATTATCGACGCAGCGCACTGCGTTCCGGCTTGTGCGACTGCGAGGACCGAAAATCTCACCGCATGTTGACGGGCACGGGTAAAATTCGTGCGCTTCCCGGTTTTCCCGACCCGCGATTCCTCGCCGCGATCGAGCCACACGCTCCGATCGCGCCCGCTAAAGCCCGATCACTTTGCCGCGTCATACTTTCTCGGCCGGGGTGGAATCAGCGACACATCCACCGGCTCGAACTCGAACTTGGGCTCATCCGCATCCGGTGCGAAATAGGCTTTCGTGGTCTTCAGCCAATTCTTGTCATCCCGGTCGGGGAAGTCGGGCTTGTAATGCGCGCCGCGCGATTCATCGCGCAAGCGCGCAGCTTGCGCGATCACGCGCGAGAGTTGCAGCATGTTGTAGAGTTGCCGCGCGAAAACGACGCTGGTGTTTGCCCACTGCGTGCAGTCGCTGAGATTTACTTTGCGGAAGCGTTCGAGCAACTCGGCTAGTTTTGCGTCGGTCCGCTGCAAGTTCTTGTTGTGGCGAATGACCGTGCAATCCTTGGTCATCAACTCGCCCATTTCGTGCCAGAGTTTGAACGGATTCTCCGTGCCTGAATTGCTCATGAGCAGGGCATTGTTCTCTTCCTGCTTTTTCTTTTCTGCGGCAAAATATCCGTTGCCGTCGGTTTGCGCCTGCAATCCGCGAGCGTACTTCACGGCGTTCGGGCCGGCGACGCCTCCGCCGTAGATGCAGGAGACGAGCGAGTTCGCTCCTAAGCGATTGGCGCCGTGATACTGATACTCGCACTCGCCTGCAGCATAAATTCCGGCAATGTTCGTCGCCTGCTTGAAATCGACCCACAAACCGCCCATCGTGTAATGCATGCCGGGGAAAATCTTCATGGGCGTGTCGCGGGGATCGTCGCCGACAAACTTTTCGTAGATTTCGAGAATGCCTTCCAGCTTGCGGTCAAGAATTGTGCGGTCGATGTGCGTCAGATCGAGGTACACCATCGGCTTACCATCGATGCCGAGGTTGTATTCATAGACGACTTTGAAAATGGCACGCGTGGCCACGTCGCGCGGCACGAGATTGCCGTATTTCGGATACCATTCTTCGAGGAAATACCAACGCTCGCTCTGCGGAATCGACTTCGGATCGCGCTTATCGCCAGGAGTTTTCGGAACCCAAACACGCCCGCCTTCGCCGCGCGCCGACTCTGACATCAAACGTAGCTTGTCTTGTCCGGGAATTGATGTCGGATGCACCTGAATGAATTCGCCGTTGGCGTAATAGCATCCCTGCTGATAAAGCGCGGACTGCGCCGAGCCAGTGCACACAACAGAGTTCGTTGATTTGCCGAAGATTGCGCCGATGCCGCCGGTGGCGATGATGATGGCGTCGGCTGGGAAAGTTCGCACCTCCATCGAGCGCAAATTCATGGCGCAGATGCCGCGGCAGACGCGGTTTCCGTCGAGCACTGCCGATAAAAATTCCCAATGCTCGTACTTTTTCGCTTTTCCTTCTGATTCGCGCCGGCGCACCTGTTCATCGAGCGCATAAAGAAGTTGTTGGCCTGTGGTCGCACCGGCAAATGCTGTTCGGTTGTACAGCGTGCCG
>JASHRB010000458.1 GCA_030037575.1 Candidatus Sulfotelmatobacter sp.
TGAGGCAACTAATGGATGATTGGTTCTGCGAGAGCAGGAACCATCGCCGAGAGGCATCGCTGCAGCCGGCATCTTGCGCACGTTATTATAAGTGCGCGCACTCGCAAGCGCGCCCGGAGAGTTGTGTTTTCCCTTGACAATGGACTTACATGGATAATCGGCCGTTATCCGGCCTGAAGTGGTCTTCGGCTACAATCGCTGGTACATCAATGACTTGCCGGCAACCAGCCCGCACGGAAGTGACTCCAACACCCTTCGAGAATTGTTGGAGTTATCTCGATTCGAACAGCGCGCGTGGCACAGCATGCCACACCCGAGAGGATGCCGTATCCGCGAAAGTTTGGCGCGTTCGTTTCTGAACGAATCCAGACCGTAGTCTATCCCAGCAAGTTGCGCGGAACCGATACTAACGCGCCTGCCTCTCACGCAGGCGACCGCTGGGTTGAGTGGTTGAGTCCCGTCGGTCGGGCAAAGATTGTGGTGTGCGGTCCTCTTGGGAACGGTAATCTCTGAACCTGACGCGGCGATCAACGGCTGGTCAGGGCTGAACGACGGCCGCCCGCGGCTGAAGAGATGAATTCAGCCACTTGGTCTGGGTGAGAAAGCATGGCCACGTGACTGGAGGCGATATGGATCGTCTTCGCATGCATCTGCTCGGCGAATTTCTTTTCCAGTTCCGGCGCGATCATTCGATCATGGTCAGCGACGATGTAAAATGTTGGCTTCATCTTCCAGGCGACGATGTCCACCCTTGCACCGAGTTCGTTGGGTCCGCTGACCTGTCCTTGCGCGGCTGCGATGAGCTTCTTTTCGGCGACCGTCAAATCCTGGGCGAAGTCCTCCTCCACGCCCTTGTCAGTCAGTTGAAGAAATCCGTTTGCATCCGGCCGTATTTCGCTGCTCCCTGATGGTGGTGGATACTGATTGTTCAGGTCGCCTGCGGACTGCCCAAGTTCAGGAGCAAAGGCAGCGACGTAGACCAAGCCGGCCACTTTCGGATCATCTCCGGCCTCGGTGATCACGACCCCTCCGTAAGAGTGTCCGACAAGAAGTGTCGGACCATCTTGAAGTGCGATCATGCGCTTTACTGCCGCTGCATCCTCTGCGAGCGTGGTGAACGGAAGATGTACGGCTGTGACGTGAAATCCTTTCTGTTGGAGCAGAGGGACGATTTTGTTCCAGCTAGAGCCATCGGCCCACGCACCGTGAACCAGAACAATATTACGAACGGGCTGCGAGTGAACCATTGCGTTTTGAGCCTCTCCGGAGAGAGATAGAACTGTGAGCACGCCGATGCCGAAACAAAGCGCTCGGAGCCGCGGAAAACGACGAGTGATCATGGAGGAACGCCAAGTCATAAGAACTCCTCTCTCATTCAAAATTTGTACCCAGCCCACAACGCCCAATAATTCAAGTTTCGGCCTGGTTGCGTCTGCTTGAGAAATGGTCCGGCGAAAAAGATTCCGTAATCGCCCTGAAACCACAGATGATGAGTCGCTTGCCACCGAATTTCCGTACCCGGCCTGTCGCCGACGTACCGGGCATGACTGCCGTCTGCTGCGCGGATGAGAAGTCCCGGAACGGCGTATACGCCGTCTTCTACACTTTCTCGCCACTGAAAGATCCAGTCGAATGAGAACGAAACGTTCCTTGGGGAAAATGCTTCAACATGGGGGTGGAGATCGACAAAGTTGATCGGCCCTGGGCCAGTCGTGGCCAACACCCCAAAATAGTTCCCCTTCGGGAACAAAGGGTTGAAAGTTCCCAGCGTGCTCGGATTTGAGTAAGGGTGATCTCCGCTGGAGATATCGGCTTTTATGCTGAATCTCGGCTTCAACGGAATTGTCGGAATGCGATAACCAGTCTCCGATGCGACGGTCCATGCGCGAATGTTTGCCGAACCGAACGTGCCGAACTGCCCTAAAGCTTCGTAGTCGAAATCCCATGCAGGGCGGTCGGTGGCGATCGGTCGAGAGAACCTTGCCCCAAGCGAGTGGCGAACTTCCTGTGCCGTACCTCGTTGAAACGTAGCCTGCGCCCGATCGAGGCCCAAGTAATACGTATCCAAGAGCGCGCTGCGCGGAAGTGGCCGAACCGCGTATACGCCCCAAAAGCTGACGGCGTGGTTAGGCGAATTATCGAAGAATCCTGGATTGTCCTCATCCGGGCGCACGGCAAGCCCATCGATTTGCCAGGAGTGTGTGAGCAAACGGAGCCGAAACCCAGTGAAACTCAGTCGAACATTGGGACCTTCACGTACATCGATCAGCCGCCCCGACCCGTACTCCAGCTCCTGTCGGCCAACCAAAAGCTGGACAGGGTTGTCGTGGACGCCTGTGCTCAACTCTAGAAATGCAGCCTGGAAATCAAGTTTTTTTTCATCAATGGGGCGGGGTCCGCCGATTCGAAAGGAATTCAAACCACTCTTTAGTTCGACAAACGTACGAACGTGTTTGCCGTAGTGAACATCAAAATGGAGCATGTAGCGCTCATTGAAATATCCGTTCATGTAAGGAGCTTGGCCCCAATTGTCGTTTCCAATTTGCTCCCATACTTCTCTCGCCTCTCCGCCTATCGTCATGAACCAGTCGCCATCGTTTCGAATTGGAATGTATTTAATCGGATCCCAGAAATCCTGGCGAAGATTCGTATCTCGCAAGAAGCTCCAATCCTCGTCCTCTCTTAGGAGCTGGTAACCACGATTGGGACTCGAAAGACCGGTGGTCCCAACTGATTGAGAGAGACAATGCACCGCTCCTAAAACAAGCATCATCGCCAGAGCTGAAGCAGTACGCATCGAAACCTCAATGAGTCGTCGTCCTCTGTTTGTTGAGGGTGTGAATCTCAGCAATGTAGCCGCCGGGAAATTGCACCAATGCCGCCGTACGGTCGTCAGCGATATAAGGTGGAATCAGAATTGCGACTCCCGCTGTTTCGGCGTGTGCAAGCGTCTCTGAGAGATTTGCAACTTCGTATCCTGTCACTTCGCGGCCATACGGGTAAGGGAGGTGACCATCCGTGACGAGAACGGTTACCCTGCCGAATTTCGATTCAATCCGAATTCGTCGGTAGGTGTCCTGAGATCTTCCAATCTC
>JASHRB010000459.1 GCA_030037575.1 Candidatus Sulfotelmatobacter sp.
GCGGCGGTGATCAAAAACCGACTTCGGGGTCGACGTTGAGTAGGGTTTCTATAGAGCGCTCGATCGCGTCGCGCGAGTGAGGCTCGCGGCCGAGAATTTTCAACGCTTCATTGTTGAGTTCGTACTTCTTGGCGAGCTCGACGCGCTCCTCGGCGTCGGCGAGCTCATCCTCGGTTATTTCGCCCAGGCCCCGACGCATCTGCGCGATGGCGAGGCGCACCTGGTAGACGTCGGACAGCGGCGCATCGGGAGCGAGCATAGGGAGGGGATCATCCGCCGGCACTGTCATGCGAATTTGCACTCCATCGATGTCAATTCCAGTGTCGACGGTTATATCAGGAGGCGCGCGGGCGCGGTTCGCGAGTGAACGTAAGGCATCCTGTAAGGATGTCCAGCTCGGACAATTAGTACTACAGGTCCAAGGTCCGGATTCGGACTGGGACCGCCAGCCTTGTGCTTTGCACAATTCGAGAGGCCCATACACGATGCGGTGCACATCCAGGTGCGTCTTGACGCGCCGCGCGCTCAGCGCACCGGCGAGACCCTGCACGGCGGGCGGGGCATCCTCGTCCCAGCGGGTACGCACGGGTAGGAGCTCATCGCGTCCGCTGGCAGCGCGCCTGAGCGCGTAGCGCGTCTCGCGGTAGGGGACGGCCGCGCCGCTATCACGCTGGCCGGCGACATAGCCCTGAGCCTTCAGGAACCCATCGAACTGCACGGGGCGGGCCAAAGCCGTGGGCACCAGCCGATCTACTTCCGGCACGCCCGAGTCCGGCACCGGCTCGTCGTTTTTCGCAAAGTGCAGCACCCAGCGGCGCAGCTCCCGCCAGGCCGCCGCATTCATGCATTTGAAGAACTGGAACTGGCGGATGCCGTGAATCCTCGCCCAGGCGCGCACGCGGTAGGCCACTTCCGCATCGGGTAGATCGGTGGCCAGATCCCCATCCAGATACTCTCCGCTCGTGCCCTTGGTGATGTATTTGGCGATGTAGTTCGCCGCGGAGCCTCTTTTGGGGTCCGCATCCTCGATCCTGACGCGATGCTCGGCGGCTCCCGGCTCCTCTGGGGATTCGGCAAGCCAGGCTTCGCGAATCAGCTCCTTCAGCCGCTCGGCGTGCTCCTTGCGCACGAAAATGAGCAGATTCCAATGCGCGGTACCGTCCGTGTGAGGCTCCACGGTGCGAAGGCCGAAGTAATCGAGCTTTTCGTGCGCGGAGCGCCGTCTCACGCGCGCCCAGGCACCCGTGTGATAGCGCTGGCCCGCGCGCACGCCATAGGCCGGATTCCAGCGTGGATTAGCGGCCCCGGTGTAGAGCGTGCGGTGATAGGCCGAGGGACAAGTCTCGACCGCAAAAAACCAGGTAAAGCCCGCGGCGGCGGCGTAGTCCTCATAGCCACGCACTTTGACCATGAGCTCGCGGGCGCGGTTGGCGGGATTGGCGAGCGAGCCCGCGGCGAGCTGCGCAAGCGGCAGTATCTCTCCGGTCGAGAGATTCCAGTCCTCCATGTCGGCGAGGTACTCGGCGCCCCGGCGCTGGCGAGCCCGGTAGGCGGCAAGCGAGCCTTCCGAAACATAGGGACTGATGAGGCGGCAGGTGAGCCCCGCGGCGCGGGCGCCATCCTCATAGCGGCGAGCGCTCGAGCGCTCGAGCCCCCGATCCCACCAACGGGTATTGCGGTAGCGGCGGCGCTTGTGCACGGCCTGGATATGCGCAGCCTTCGGGATAGGAATGCCGAGCTGCGCGAGAGCCTCTTCGATCGCCCCGAGCGACTGAAACTGCGCACCCCAGGCGCGAGCGGCAGCCTTACCTGCCCGCAGGTCCGCATCGAAGAGCGTAGGGGCGGCGGCCAGGAGCGCCGCGGTGTCGCGCACATAGGCATTGGTCGCAGCGTCGAGCTCGTCGGCCTCGCGAAAGCGCCCCGCTGCCTCGGCAGCTGCGGCGCGCTCATCGCGGCGGCTGGCCGCCTCGAGCAGCGCACGAGAGGCGGAAGATGGTAGATGCGCCGTGCGCGCAAGCCGGTAGCGCGCAAGATTCCTGACACGCAGCTGCTGATACGTGTGCGTGGGCAGCGGCTGGAGAGAAGCTTTCGCGGCCAAGGCCGCACCCCCCTGTCGATCTCTTTATTCCCGCTCAGCGAGCAGCGCGGGCAGACATACCCTACGGCGGATGTCAGAGGGAGCGCAAGATTTGACAAAATAAGGGCCCCGTGGCAGGGGCCCTTAAAGGTTCGAAATCGCCCCCTCAACAGAGGGAAGGAGGGACGACCCGGTCAACTGCGCGGCAGAGATCCTGTCAGAACTTCACCGCGCAACCGACTGATTAGCAGTATGAGAGCTGGCGCGGCGCTCGTCAAATATTTCCGCCCGTGGTCAGCGGCGGCAATACAAATGCATCCTCGAAATCCTCAATAGTGAGCCCCTCCCAGGCGAGATACAGTGCCGCGCGCTGCGGCGGCGCCAGATGCGCCCAGCGCTTCTCACTCACGGGTAGCCCCAGCACATGCAGGATGTCGCATCGACGAGCCCGTCCCAACGCATTCCACCAAAGAGCAACGGACGAAGGCTCCCGAAAGCGCGCACGCAGAGCGCGCAGATACGCACGCTCAGAGATTACCGGACCGTCCTCAGCCATATTGCGCGCCGCGCTAATCGCGGATTTTCTGCAGCGAGTCATCGCGCTCGGTGGCGACACGAATCACCATCGCCGCGACCTGCACCGCCTCGCGCACGACAGCCTCCCAGCCCGACGCTCTGCACGTGTCACGGCCACCTGCGTCTACCCTTCGTCGCACGCGCCTTCACGCTTTCATATTCATCGCGCGTGATGGGGCGGTTGGGTAGGCGCTCGAGCACCACGAAACAGCGCTCACACTGACGGAAGCATTCAGCGAAGCCCGTGCCCGTCACATCATCCCAGAACAGCCCCTGAGAGCTCGGCGCATCGGACGGCGGCGCGCGATGACCGACGAGTCGACACAACAGAGCTCGCCATGGGCGCGGATGATGCAGCACGTAGTCTGCGATCGAGTCACGCATCGGCGTAAAGCTACTCCCCGGCTTCAAAACTGGTGGTTGCCCCCTTGGTGTATTCATGTCTGGCTGGGCGGCGCCGGTATGCAGCGCACGAGCAGCATTCCTTGACCGTCCTGCTGAAGGGCGGAGCGTACCTGATCGATAGCCTCCGCACGAGAATAGGCGAGCTCTATTTTGGTCTGCATCTCAAAGACCTGTCTGGATGGCTCACTGGGCAGATCAGCATTCGCCATCCCATCGGCGATCAGCATATATGGTTTATAGGTCACCGCATAGTCGCGCGGCGCCTCACCCAATCGCATGCCCTGCCCCGCCGCGAAGAGTTCCGCCATCGCGGCGGCACCAGCCCGGAAGGCAACATTGAGAACGGTAAAGCCGGCCGGAGATATTCCAATCAATCTCGCGTAAGACTCCAGCTTCTCATCCAGCGTCATGACAGCGCCACCCACGGCAAGAGCAGCGGCTCGGCATGCAGATCGGCGCCAGAGCCACTCAGTGCATCACAGGGCATCGGCATAAAGCTACTCCCCGGCTTCAAAACTGGCGGGCACGCAGCGCACGAGCAGCATTCCCTGACCGTCCTGCTGAAGGGCGCTGCGTACCTGATCGATCGCTTCCACACGGCAGTAGGCAAATTCCATCTTCGTCTGCAGCGGCAGCTCTGAGAGCGGCTCCGAGGATTCGATCCTGGCATCGGCCGAGCGCAACGCATAGGCTCTGTAGGTCACGGCATAGTTGCGCGGCGCACCCGTCAGTCGCGCATCCTGCGCCAGCAGCTCCGCCATCGCCACGGCGCCAGCCCGAAAGACGTTGACATCGGCCAGTAGGTACGAGCTCAGAGGCTTCTCCAGAGCATTGACGTATTGCTCGAATTTTTCCTCCAGCGTCATGATAGTGGCCCCGACCCCGACCACGACCCCGACCACGA
>JASHRB010000460.1 GCA_030037575.1 Candidatus Sulfotelmatobacter sp.
ATAGGGCGTTCATACTCACTGCGCCACAAACCTTCCGTCACCTTATTCTTGGTTTCATCCACCTGAATGAAGCTGCCTGGCGGCAGAATGGGATACATGGTGAAATCCTGGTTGCCGATGTAACCATAGGTAAATTCGCTGTGCGCGAACTGCGCCAGATAAGAAAGGGGCACCAGGCCCCACTGCTCCACCATACGGCCCAGATTCGCGGTACGCTGCTGATCGAAACCAGGATCCATGCGCACGGGCATTTGCACCGAGGCAATTCCCCCTAGCGCCTCCGAGATGTGGGATTTCGGCGGCGAAATCAATCCCAGGTCGGCGGCCATGTTGCTGATATCGACGCCGTACCAGGCCAGCAGTTCACGCATGTCGCGGCGGTAGATCACCGCCAAGGTGTAGAGCCGGTAAATGCTCGGCAAAACCCCCTTGGTTTCGATGTCCGACAATCGGCTGGGAGGAATCGAAAATTCCTCGTTGCGGTATTTTTCCGCCATGCGGGCGCTCGACATCTCAATGTCGCGCATGGTCAGGCCAAGTTTCTCGCGCAGCACACGCAGGCTTTTACCAGCTGGGAGCATGGTAGCCCTCCTAGGGAGTTGCCGCACATGATAACAGGGACGCGCCCTCTCGTACATGACCGTCACGCATTTTTCTTTCGTGAGGAATCTTGTTACAAATTCCGAACACAGTTTCCCCTGCGTTCGGACTATGCGAAAACCGCTCGGCGAGGGGAGCGCTCCTGCCGGCGGAAATACAGGATCCAGGCTGATTCGCTCTCGCTGTTCGGATTTCGTAACAGGCAACGCAGGAACCATCGGCCCAACCCCAGATCGGCGGCATGTCTCGGTCGCCGGCTAGCGATTCTCAACTTTCGCGCCGGAATCTTCCTTGGTCATGGTCTTGAGTGCCCAAGCCATGCGCGGGGTGTTGTGCGCAATGCCAAACTGTCCTTGCGCGTTAAGCACGATGATTCCCCCCTGCCCCTTGAGTCGTTGTTCCAGGTAATTCATAGCTTCCTTTGCCGCCCATTCCGGCAGATTCCCGGCGGCCACCCGGTCGGCGGTCCATTTGGCCAGCACCAGCTTCATGATGGGTTCGCCCCAACCGGTGGTGGAAACGGCTGCCGTCTGATTGTCGGCGTAGCAACCGCAGCCGATCAGCGACGAATCGCCTAGCCTTCCTGGGGCCTTGTTCAGGGTTCCTCCGGTGGAAGTTGCCGCGGCAATATTGCCGTGGCGATCGAGGGCAACCGCGCCCACCGTGTCATGATTCAGCTCTGCGGAAAACAGCTCGCTGCCGGGCGGGGCTGCGTCAGCTTGATGTCTGCGAAGGTGTTCGATCTCACGCGGCACTACGAGATCCTCGTTGCGGCACAGCTCCATACCGTGCTCGGCGGCAAATCGTTCTGCTCCTTCCCCGACAAAATAAACGTGCGGGCTTTCGGTTAGGATTTTGCGCGCGGTGCGCACCGGATTGCGCAGGCGCTCAACGCACCCCACTCCGCCGGCGCGCAGCGTCGCTCCATCCATGATGAGCGCATCGAGCTGCACCTTGCCATCGCGGTTGAGGAAGCTTCCCCGTCCTGCATCGAAAGTATCGTCGTCTTCCATGATGACGACCGCGGCTTCCACGGCGTCGAGCGCGGTCCCGCCGCGCCCGAGCACGCCCCAACCCGCGGAAATAGCATTGCGCACGCCGCGAATGTGGGCTTCGACCATGTCATCGGGCAGGGCCCAGGCACCGCCGTGAACCGCAAGAACAGGATTGTTGGGCATCGCGCTTTAGAATAGCGCGTTTTGTGCTTGCACGATCGGGCAGGAGACGGAAGCGATTGTGCAGGCCAATGCGGATGTGGGTAAGGCTTAACCTTTTATGGCTATGGGCGGGTCTTGCGTCCTGGTCCACGTATATCTCATACGGTGTATCACCGTCAGCGTCGACAGCACCGCAATCACCCAGAGCACCGGGGCCATGCGGTTGAACAGAGCTCCGATGATGACCAGCACCAGGCGCTCCGGGCGCTCCATAAAGCCCACGCGGCAGGAGCCGATCAGCGACTCGGCGCGCGCCCGCGTGTAGCTGACCATGATGGCGCTGATCATGACATAGGCGGTGAGCAGCATATAAAAGAAGCGGTCGCCGCGGGCAAAGAAGACGAGCAGCCCGAAGAACTGCGAGGCGTCCGAGTAGCGGTCTACGACGGAGTCGAAAAAGGCGCCAAAGCGCGTGACCCGATTGGTAGCCCGCGCGACCTGGCCGTCGACGAGGTCGAAGAATCCGGAGAAGATGATGACCAGGCCGGCGTAGAAGAACATGCGGCGCTCGCTAAGCGCCGTGGCCGAGCCAAAAAGAACTGCCGCCCCGGCATTGACGACGAGTCCCAGGAAAGTGAGGACGTTGGGATTGATGCGGGAGAGCGCCAGCCAGCGAACGATGGTATCGAGCAGAACTCCGCAGGCGCGACCGAAGGCGGAGGTCCAGGAGATATTGCTCGATGTTTTGTCAGAGGAGGTTTGCGTGGCCACGGCAAGTTGCGATCCCCCCGCCAAATGCAGAGGTCCTTCGCTGCGCGAAGGCGGACCAACGTTTTGCTCGGATGCGGATGGTGAAGCGGCCATGGCGGGGTCGGTGCGGGCCGGCGAGGCCGACATCAGTCGCCCGCCTTTTCTTCGGCGGCTTCGTCGTGGATGGTGGTAAGCGCGAGAATCTCCAGTTCGCGCTTGCCGCTGGGCGTGATGACGGTGGCTTCCTCTCCGACTTTCTTGTTTAGGAGCGCCCGGCCGATGGGAGAAGTCGTAGAAATCTTTCCCGCGGCCACATCGGACTCTTCGCTCGTCACCAGCTTGTACTCCACCTCTTCATTTTTCGTACTGTCGTAGACCCGTACCGTGGAACCCAGACCAATTTTGTCTTTGGGGATGTTGTTCATGTTGGTCAAGGACAAGTCGGCCAGCCGCCTGCCGAGCTGGCGGACGCGGGCCTTGACGAACTCCTGCCGCTGCTTGGCCATATGGTATTCGGCGTTTTCGCTGAGGTCGCCGAGAGCGGCGGCGCGCTTGATTTCTTTTGGCAGGTCGTAAACCAGCTCGTGTTCCAGCGCGTTAATTTCTTCCTGCAGTTTTCTTCTGAGTTGGTCAGTCATTGCGATTCAGGCCCGCTTCAGCCACGCTCCTGAGATTATAAACCTGTTGCAATCGGTATGAGATGGAGCGGGACTTGCTGCGGACGCTCCCGTTCAAATTTGGGCTGCTCGCCCGCAGGGCACCAATGCCACCGGGGCCGGAGTTCTCTGTTTCCGGTGCAGAAATGATGGAAAGGTGGCCAGCCAACCCTGAACCGGGTCGGCCAACCGTCTATCGCCCGGTCTCGAGGAAAATTGTTAGGGCGCTTAGGCCTGGAACTCCGAGGCTTCCGGGAAGCGCAGGTTGCATTTGGCGAGGGCTAAAGCCAGCATCTCCTCGATCTTGGTTTCTTCGCAGTTACGCGACATGGCCAGTTCGCTGACCAGCAGGTAGCGGGCGCGCTCCAGCATCTTCTTTTCACGGAAGGAAAGCGGCTTGGCCTGATGAAGGGCAATCAGGCTTTTCAGAACTCCTGCGACCTCAAACAGCGATCCGGTGCGCATGCGGTCGGAGTTTTCTTTGAAGCGGTCCTTCCAATCAGAGGTGGCAAGGTTTTCGGTGACTGAGAGGAAATCAAGGATCCTCTGCACTTCGCCATTCCGCACCACCCGGCGAATGCCCACGCTGCCCACGTTGCTGCATGGCACCATCACCTTGAGACTGCTGGATTTAATATTGAGCAGGTAAAACTTCTCCACCGAGGCGCCAATCGACCGGCTGCTGATCTGCTCGATGACCCCGACCCCATGATTGGGATAGACGACTTTGTCGCCGATGTGGAAATTCAGGTCTGCACCGCTCATAAGACGCCCCAGGATAAGGTGAGGGTCGAAACGGGGAGAAACCTCACTACTACTAAGTTCAGGGTATTCCGAAATGGGACGAAAAGCAAGGAGAGAAGGGGATTCAAAGCCAGAGGCAAGCATTTCGCGGACCATCGGGCTGACCCCAATCTATTGTAGGGGAATAGCTAAGTGTAGCGGCGTCACTTGACCGCCAAAACCTTGCGGTCCACGACGCGCCGCGAACAGGCATCAATGATCCCCAAGATCATCGGTTTCACTCGGCCGCACGGCTCTCCATCCATCCCTGCAGAATCAACACCGCCGCCATCCGGTCCACGGCTTGGGCACGTTTCTCAATCGACAAATCGGTTTCGCGCAGCAGCCGGTTGGCTTCCGCGGAGCTCAGCCGCTCGTCCCATAAATGAACCGGCAGGCCAAACCGTTTGCGCAGTTTTGCGGCGAAACCCTGCATTTTCCCCGATTGCGTTCCCTCCGCGCCGCTCATTCGCAAAGGCAGGCCGACAACGATCTCTCGAACCTGGTAGTGGCGAATCACCCGCTCCAGCGCCCCCAGATCATGCCGCCGGTTTCTGCGTGGGAGCGTCTCTAATCCCTGGGCAGTAATTCCGAGGGGGTCTGAAACGGCCATGCCGATCCGCTTCGATCCCACGTCAAGCCCCAGAATCCTGCCTGAACCTGTGTGGGTTTGGGTCATTACTCATTGCCCCCGCATGGCGCGGCGATAGGCGGCAACGTTCCGGTCATGTTCGGCCATGGTGCGGGCGAAGCGATGGTGTCCTTGGGCGTCGGCCACGAAATAATAATAGTCGCTTGGCGCTGGGTTCATGGCCGCTTCGAGCGCACTTTTACCCGGATTGCCGATTGGGCCCGGTGGAAGCCCGGCGTGAGTGTAGGTATTGTAGGGCGAGTCGAAGTGCATGTCGGCGTGGTGCAGCGCGCCCCGGTAGGTTCCGGCTAAAAGTTCGCCATAGATGATGCTCGGGTCCGCGTCGAGGGCAATATTTTTGGCTAATCGGTTGTAGTAAACGCTGGCCACCAGCGGCCGCTCCTCGGCAACCGCGGTTTCTTTCTCAATGATGGAGGCCATAATCACGGTAGCCGCCTGATCCCGCCGGGGTTGTTCCTCGGGCTGGCCGGTCGTGACGATGCGCGCGGCCAGCCAGCTGCAACCGGCACGGGGCCTGGTTGATTCCGCCGGCTCGATGAACGGCGTCGCCGGTGGCGCCGTCAATCCGATCTGAAACGCAACTTGCCGGAACTGGCAAACCATCGCCCCCGCCATCTCCTGCATGCTCATCAAACGGCTGAATTGATAAGTGTCGGGGAAAAGATAGCCTTCCAGCGAAGGCGCATGCGGCGCAATGTCTGAAATCAACGCCGTGTCGGTCTGCGCTTCCTTCAGAAAATCCTGGGCGGAACCGAGCCCGGCGGCTTCAATCGCCCGCGCAATATCGAACATGGTGAAGCCTTCGGGCACGACCACGCTGTGAAAGTAAACGTCGCCGCGGCGAAGGCGTTTTTGCACATCGATGATGCTCGCCGGCTTTGCGAAAAGATATTCTCCGGCTTCTAGCGAGCTGCGGCGCCGAATGTGCCGCCACAGAATAAACGCCTCTTCGCTGCGGATCACGCCTCCAGACTTGAGTTCGGCGGCGATGCGTCGAGTGGAATATCCCGGCCGCAGCATCACGAAGGTTGGCGCCTGAGGTTGCGTGGGGGTAAGCACAGCCCAAGCAAACCAGCCTGCAAGGGCGAGCGCCGCGACCACGAAAAATGCCAGCAATCTGCGCACAACCCTTTCAGTTTAGATGATCACCGAATCCTCCCGCAGCTGACTTTGGTAAGGCTCCGAGGGCTAGTCAATGAACATCTCGGCGGCCGCCAGAATCCATGTTTCCCCTTTATTCGTTGCCCTTCGTCCTCCGCACCCTTTCCGGCGCGATATACTCAAATATCCTGGGAGTCATCTGATATCGAATGAGACGTTGTTCGCCTTTTTGCAATCTGGCCCTGCTGCTCGCCCTTCTGCCCCTGACCGGTTGTTTGTTTCACACGCATCCGTCGCAGGAGACCTATTTCAAGGGACAGCTGCGCCAGGCCACCCAGTCGCAATTGGTCGACTTCATCAACCAGCAGGCCGAAAAGATCCAGTCTCTGCAGGCCACAGTGGATATCGACACCTCGGTGGGAGGTGCCAAAAAAGGCCAGGTCACCGACTATAAGGAAATTCGTGGTTACGTGCTGGCCCGCAAACCCTCCCTGCTGCACTTCATCGGGCTTCTGCCCATCGTGCGAACGACGGCCTTCGACATGGTGAGCGACGGGCAGCAGTTCAAGCTCTGGATCCCGCCAAAAAACCGCTTTATTGTGGGCAGCAACCAAGTGAAAACTCGTGATCCCAACCATCCGATAGAAAACATCAGGCCGAAGGAAATTTATGACGCCCTGCTGATACCGGCGATCGAAGATGGCGACATTCCGGTCTCGGAGAACAGCGTCGAGGTCTTTCATGACTCCAAAGGTCATCCGGTTTTGCAGGATGACTACGAAATTATTGTGATTCGAATGAAGAACGAGAACGAGGCGGTGCTGTCGCGCAAAATCGTGTTCAGCCGTATCGATCTGAAGCCGCACCGGCAATATCTTTACGACGACCAGGGAAATCTGGAGACGGATGTCCGCTACGCCGTTTATAAAGACTACGGGGGCGTAAGCTTTCCTTCGCGCATCGAGATCGTTCGGCCGCGCGAAGAATATGACATCACGCTGAACATATTGAAGCTCGAGGCCAATAAGCCGCTGAGGGATGATCAGTTTGCCTTGGAGCAACCGCCGGGAGCGGAAGTGATCCGTCTGGATGGTCCGCAAAGCCGGGCGGCCACGACGCCTTCCGGCGAGATCACGAGCAGACGTTAGCCGCAGCACGAGAAACATCCGAAATCGACGGAAGCCATGAGAAATAAAATGATTTTCGCCAACCTGGTGCGGCGGCCAACACGGTCCCTGATCAGCATTGTGGCGATTGCCCTCGAGGTCGCGTTGATCCTCCTCATTGCCGGCCTCTGCTACGGCATCATGAACGACGACAAAAATAGAACCGCCGGCATTGGCGCCGATGTGATTGTGCAGCCGCCGGGATCGTCGTTTCTGGCCGGCATCAGCGGCGCGCCAGTTTCGGTGAGGGTCGCCGATGTTCTGCGCGGCCTGCCCCACGTAAGAGTGGTCAGTCCGGTCATCTGGCAAATCGCCACCTCGGGGTCGGTGGAAGTAATCGACGGAATTGACTTGCCCAGTTTCGAAGCTCTGGGGGGGGCATTCCAATATTTGGCTGGCGGTCCCTTCCGCGGACCGAACGATGTGCTGATCGACGACTACGTGGCCCGGCAAAAGCAAATCCAGGTGGGCGAGGCCATCCCGATTCTGAACCACGATTTTCGCGTGGCCGGAATCGTCGCCAGTGGCCGCGGCGCTCGCAAGTTT